>JAEEXN010000116.1 GCA_016291595.1 Prevotella sp. | reverse complement strand
GGGTTGCAAGCGCAGATATAAGAACTTGGTTGGCATCACGCTGGGCACAGGATTCGGATGTGGTGTCGTCATCAATAAGGTGTTGCTGACAGGCGACAACGGTTGTGGTGGAGATGTGTGGTGTATGCGCAACGGCATGTATCCCTTTGTGATTGCCGAGGAGAGTGTCAGCATCCGGGCCGTGAAGCGTGTCTATGCTGAGATGTCGCGCGAGGATGCCTCGGACCTTACCCCGAAAGACATATGCGAGATTGCCGACGGAACGCGCCCAGGCAACATGAAAGCCGCGAAGGAGAGTTTCCGCCAGTTGGGTCAGGCTACGGCAGCAGCTCTGGTGAATGTGCTCAATATCATCGACGGCATCGTGGTCATTGGCGGAGGCTTGGCAGGAGCAGCCCGCCATATCCTGCCCGGCATGATGGAAGAGTTTGCGCGTCCGGTAGGAACCTTCACGGGCCATCTGATGCCTACCCTGCAGTCGGAGGTTTACAATTTCGAGGACCCCGGACAACGAGCCGCTTTCCTTGAGGACAAGGATGTCTATCTGAAGGTTCCCCATACCGACCAGGAAGTGCTCTATTGCGCCCAGCGCAAGGTGGCCATTACCGTCTCTGAGCTGGGAGCCAGCAAGGCCATCAATCTGGGTGCCTACAACTTTGCCATCAATCAGATAGGAAAGTAAAGCCCCCACTCTATGTTTAATTGCCAATATTCAAAGATTAATATATTCATGAAAACCATTAAATCGCTATTGTTGCTTGCATGCATGATATGTGCCACAGCAAGCTGCGACACTCCTGAGACCATCGGCCAATGGTATCCCCGTTTTGTAGAGCCGCGCATCGGTACGGCTCATTGTCGTTATTTCCACTTTGCCCCAGGTGCTATGCCCTTCGGAATGGCAAAGCCTGGTCCCAGCACCAATGGGCATCTGGGCAACAAGGACGGCTGGGAGGCCACGGGCTATGACTATCGCGACGGCTCCATCGAGGGTTTCCCCTGCACCCATGAATTCCAGGTGGGCGGCATTGTGCTCATGCCTGCCTGTGGTGAGCTGAAGACCGTTCCCGGAGCAGTCGATTCTGAGGGCGAGGGCTACCGCTCCAAATTCTCTCACGACGAGGAAGAGGCTACAGCAGGCTACTATTCCGTCGTTCTGCAGGACTACGGCATCAAGGCCGAGGTGACAGCCACCCCGCGTGTGGCCTTCCAGCGCTACACCTACCCCAAATCCGAACAGAGCCGCATCCTCTTCGACATCGGTAACCGTTCGGGTGAGAGTGGTGCCGTGAAGGATGCCCAAGTCGTGATTCGTGAAGACGGAACCATCGAGGGCTATGTCATTACGTTGCCTGAGTATGTGAAGAAATACCAGCCAGGTGCAGAGGTGCCTATCTATTTCTCTGCCGTTGTCGACAAGAAGGTTGCTGCCGTTGGAGCTTTCAATGGCGCCGAAGTACACAAGGGCGCGAGAGAGGCCAAGGGACTGGGTGCGGGTGTCTACGTCGACTTCCCCACCAAGGAGGGCGAGCAGGTGACAGTAGCCGTGGGCATCTCCTACACTTCCGTTGAGAATGCCCGCCTGAACCGAGTGACGGAGGCCAAGGATATGACCTTCGACGAGGCTAAGCTTCAAAGCGGAAAAGCCTGGCAGGAGATGCTGGGGCGTATCGATGTGAGGTTTGCAAAAGACGAGGATATGAAGAAGTTCTACACCGGACTCTATCATGCCATCCTGGGACGTGGTCTTTGTAGCGATGTCAACGGAGCCTATCCGCGTCACGACGGCGGCATCGGCCAGCTGCCCATGAAAGACGGCAAACCCCTGCACAATATGTATAATACGGACGCCTTCTGGGGCGGCCAATGGAACCTCGGCCAGTTGTGGATTCTGGCTTATCCCGAGTACACCTCCGACTATATCAGTTCCCACCTGCAGGTGTTCAAGGATGCCGGATGGATGGGCGACGGCCTTGCCAACAGCCGCTATGTGTCGGGCGTGGGAACCAACCAACTGCCGCTACTCATCAACGCGGCATACCAATGTGGCATTCGCGACTTCGACGTGGAACTGGCCTACGAGGCTTGCCGCAAGAACGAGCTGGATGGCGAGAACCGTCCGTTTGGAGCAGGCAAGTCGGACACCAAAGAGTTCGTGCAGTATGGTTATGTGCCACACATTGAGAATGGCGACGGACCAGCCGAGAAATTTCAGTTCTCCGCCTCCCACACTCTCGAGTACAGCTTCACCTCGTGGGCAACGGCCCAGCTAGCGAAAGCACTTGGCAAACCCGAGTACGACCAGCTGATGAGCCTCTCAAAGGGATGGGAACGTATCTACGACGACAAGGAGAACTTCATGCACCCAAAGGATGCCGAGGGCCGCTTCATTCCCAACTTCGACCCAATGGAGGTATGGCGCGGATTCCAAGAGGGTAATGCATGGCAATACACCTTCTACGTGCCCCACGACGCCAAGGCGCTGGTGGCCAAGGTCGGCGAGGAGGAGTTTAATGCCCGTCTTGACAGCATCTTCACGCTCTCGCAGCCCAAAATCTTCAGCGGAGGCACAGAGGTGGGCGCCTTTGCCGGTCTGAAGACGCTCTACAACCAGGGCAACCAGCCTTGCCTGCACATCTCGTGGCTCTTCAACGAGGCCAACCGGCCCTCCAAGACGCAGAAGTGGGTACGTGCCATCCTGAATGAGTTCTATGGTACCGACGGCATTCACGGCTATGGTTACGGACAAGACGAGGACCAGGGCCAACTGGGTGCTTGGTATGTCATCTCCAGCATAGGTCTTTTCAGCGTGACGGGTCTGAACGACATTCAGCCCACCTTCGGCTTAGGCAGCCCGCTCTTCGGTCAAATCAGCATCCGTCTTAGCGACAAATACTACTCCGGTAAGAATTTCGTTATTACCACCGAGGGCAATGCCGACCAGGCCCCATACGTCCAAGAGTACCGCCTCAATGGCCGTAAACTCTCCCAGCCCCGCCTTTCTTTCGCCGATGTGGTGAAGGGCGGCAAACTGAAAATCAAGTTAGGTTCAACGCCAGTTGATAAATATTAAGGACATGAACATCAAGAAGCTTTTCCCCGTCATGCTGTGCTTCTTCGCCATGGGGTTTGTCGACCTTGTGGGCATAGCCAGCAACTACGTAAAGGCCGACCTGAATCTGTCTGATTCTATGGCCAACACCTTGCCCTCGCTCGTATTCCTGTGGTTTCTGATTTTCAGTATTCCCACCAGTCTGCTGATGAACAAGATAGGGCGCAAGAATACCGTGCTCGTCAGCCTTGTGATGACGCTGGCGGCCCTGTTGGTTCCCATTTTCACGCTCAGCTTCCCGATGCTGCTCCTCTCCTTCTCTCTCCTGGGAATAGGAAATGCCATCATGCAGACAGCCCTCAACCCGCTCGTCGATACCGTCATGAAGGGCGGGGCCTCTGCCAGCACCCTTACCTTCGGGCAGTTCATCAAGAGCATCGCCTCGTTCCTGGCGCCTATTATCGCCTCGTGGGGAGCCACCACCAACGCGTTCGGCTTTGGCTGGCGAGCCCTCTACCCCATCTATCTGGGCGTGGGCGTGCTGGCCACGTTGCTACTCTTCGGAACGCGCATCCACGAGTCTCCCGCCACCCAGCAGCAGAAGCCCGTGGGCGAGCAGTTTGCCAATTGCTTTGCCTTGCTTAAGACACCCTTCGTGCTGCTTTGTTTCCTGGCTATCGTGTGCCATGTGGGCATCGACGTGGGCACCAGCGTGACGGCGCCTAAGGTGCTGATGGAGCGGCTGGGAATGCACTTGAACGATGCCGCCTACATCGCAACGGTCTACTTCGTGGCCAAGGCGGCAGGCAGCTTCAGCGGTAGTTTCATCATGAAGTTCATGAGGGACTGGACCTTCCTCCTCGTGAGTGTCGCCATGATGCTCATCGCCCTGGTGGGACTCTACGTAGGCAGCACCCAATGGGAAATCTACGGAGCTGTGGCGCTCATGGGCTTTGGCAACGGCAATCCGTTCAGCATCGTCTTTGCACGCGCCCTGGCCGTTGTGCCCCAGCAGAAGAACGAGGTCAGCGGTCTGCTCATCATGGGCATCTGCGGCGGAGCTCTTTTCCCCATGCTGATGGGAGCCGCCAGCGATGCCATAGGCAGCCAGTCGGGAGCCATTGCCGTCATATCTGTGGGAGTGCTCTACTTGTTAGGCTTCTGGATGAGTGCGCTACGGACGAGCAACTCCCGCTATCCACACGCTTGATGGAGTCAGACAGAAAAAAAAGGGGCAAGCGGAACTATTTCCACCTGCCCCAATTCATTTTTGACACCCGTTAATGCGGACGGATAGTATGGAAGGTGCTTAATGTCACAAAGTCACATGTCACAAAGTCACGTTTCACAAAGTCTTTTTCCAATGCGCCTTGTCGATTTTCTCTATCCACTTGTCGCGATACCAGCGGCTGTAGGACGTGACTACCTGCCTGTTCTCTAAGCTGCTATTCTTTCGGCTGAAAACTCTGCCTGTACTCGCTGGGCGACACGCCCAGATGTTTGGTACAGTAGCGACTGAAATACGACAAGGTGGTGAAATTCATAAGTTCGGCTATCTGAGTGAGCGACAAACGATCGTCATTCAGATAGTCTTTTAATATTGGTATGGTGTGGCGGTCAATATATGAGGTGACGCTATGGCCCGTTAAGCGTTTGATAGTGGCCGACAGGTATTTGGGCGAAACGTTCAGGCGCTCGGCATAGTAGCTCACGTCGCGCTCCGTGCGGCAGATGCCCGTGGCGAGCAGGGCCATGAGCTGCTTCACTATGTAGGCCGTGCGATCACTATGTGTTTTGGTCGTTTCGTGCAGGGCATGCGCCTCGAAGATGTCGTACATCATCGTCAGGCAAAGACTGCCCATCAGCTCATGGTAGAACTGCAGGTGGCGATCTTCCATGCGGTCACGAAGCCGGTGAAAGTCGTCCAACAAGTGCTTGGCCTGCTCGTCGGTGAGTTTGATGACAGGGTCCTGGTTGAGCGAGATGCTGCCCCCGATGCTGTAGTTGTTCGACGTCAACAGGTTCTGTAGAAACTTGTAGTCGGCGGCAAACCACTCCACCCGCAGATTATCATGGGCAGCAAGGTTCTTCACCCTATTGGGAATCGGTATCACCACGAGATCGTTCTTCGCAATATGATAGCAATGTTCGTTGAACACAAAACTGCCCTCACCAGCCGTGCAGAGCAGGTGCATACAAGTGCGGCTCAACTCGTGCGCATTCATCCCGTAGAAGTCTGTTGAATATAGGAAATCAAGGTTCATAAAAACTATTGCATTTGTTTGTCGCGAATCTGATTATAACGGCAACTTAACCCAATTGGAATTGAGGACAAAAACACCCCAACAAGAAAAGAGGTGAGTATCATAAGCGCAGTCATTCCATCCTTAATATTTTTCAGCCAGAATATAAGTAAAGCCAGCAAAACCACACTTGTAGCCAACCATAAAAACAAAGCCTGTGTGCTCCATTTCTTATTTCTCAAAAGAAACCAAATAAGACTTCCGATAATGGTATACGACAGAATATAAAATATAGCAAGTAGAGGTTCTTCTTTGTAAATAAATCCTCCACAGAAACATGCGTCAATATATACCAAAGGATTCAAGAGCATAGCTACCATAGAACAGCCAAGCATCCATAGGAAGTATTTTGCTAAATGATTCTTTTTTCCCATAAAGTTTCCATTTGAGCGCAAAGATACACATTATTATATATATAAACAAACAATTTATGCAAAAAGTGAAAATAACGGTGCAATTTGTGAAACCAAAGTATCAGAGAATCGCCGTACCTTTGCACCGTGAAATTTAAAAACGTGAACGATTATGGATATTTTCAAGCAGTTAAGTTCGGGGACTGATGTTGATATGGCGAAGCCCGAGTATGCAAAGGCTATCAAGGAGATGGGCCGTTGCAGTCAGATTTGTTTCCGAATAAATACCACCGAGCCAGACATGGAAACTATTCGTCCGTTAGAGGAAACTCTATTTGACGGCGGACTTGATGCTACAAGTTACATCATGCCACCTATGCAGATAGACTTCGGTTGTCAGATGAAGATTGGCAAAGGTGTATTCATTAACCACTCGCTGACGTGCATGGCGGCTGGCGGCATTACCATCGACGACGGCGTGATGATAGGTCCTAACGTGCGTATTGTCACCGACAACCACGACTTCGCAAACCGTATGGTACTACGATGCAAGCCTGTCCACATCGGCCGTAATGCTTGGATTGGCGTGGGAGCGATTATCTTGCCTGGTGTAACCATTGGCGAAAATGCCGTTGTGGCCGCCGGTGCAGTAGTTACCAAGGATGTGGCTCCGAACACCATCGTGGGCGGTAATCCCGCAAAATTCATTAAGAACATTTAATCAAGGAGGACATAATATGATTTTCGACAGAAACGAACAGAAACAGGTAGTGGCACTCTTGGGTGCCGGCAGTATGGGAACAGCCATTGTGCGCCGTATCGGTGCCGGCAAGAAGATTCTGCTGGGCGACATCAGCGAGAAGGCTTTGGAGCGTGTCGGTGAGGATTTCCGCCGTTCAGGCTATGATGTGGAGACCATCCAGGTGAACGCCTTGCAGAAGGAAAGTGTGGAGGCATTTGCCCGGAAGGCAGCCGAACTGGGTCCCGTGATGTACTTCATCGATACGGCTGGCGCATCGCCCAATCAGGCCAAACCGGAGCATATCGTCGACCTCGATATGGTGGGAACGGGCTATGCCGTAGATGCCTTCGGCGAGGTGATGGCCCAGGGTGGCGCAGGACTCATCATCTCGAGTCAGGCGGCCTATATGTACCCCATCCCCAACGATATCGAACTGCAACTGGTGAACACGCCCACGGAAGGACTGAAGGAGGTGAAGTTCATTCAGGAGGTGGCCATGCAGAACAGCGGCTTTGCCTATATGATTGCCAAGCGCATGAACCATCTGCAGGCCCAGCGGGCAGCAGCTACCTCATGGCGCAAGCGTCGGGCCCGTATCAACACCATCAGCCCGGGCATTATCGTTACCCCATTGGCCTACGACGAGTTCAATGCCAACGGTGAGGGCTATCAGGCCATGATAGATGCCTCTGCTGCCCAGCGTGTAGCCACCAGCGACGAGATTGCCGAGGCAGCAGCCTTCCTGCTGGGTGAGCATGCAAGTTTCATCACCGGAACCGACCTGCTCATCGACGGTGGAGTCATTGCCAGCATCCGCACGGGCGAGTTCAAACTTACGCAATAACCCGTTTGCCGAGTCAACCCGATTTCTTAAAAAATAATAAGTCCCGAGGCTGTATCGTACGGCTTTGGGATTTTTTTCGTACATTTGCGAAAGCAATTAAAGCATATAGAAATCAACTAATAACGAACGATTATGAAAGAACAAGTTTTACAGGCCATGCGCGAGGCAGGAAAGCCCGTGTCGGCAGGAGAAGTGACAAAAGCATTGGGTGCTGACCGCAAAGAGGTTGACAAGGCCTTCGCCGAGTTGAAGAAAGAGGGTGCCATCGTGTCGCCCGTCCGCTGCAAGTGGGAACCCGCCAAGTAATCAGTCTACATGAATCGAAGTAAGGAAATCATTAGGACCAGCTGGATAGGCATTGTGGCTAACGTGCTGCTGGCTGGTTTCAAGGCAGTCGTGGGAATACTGTCCAGTTCGGTGGCCATCGTGATGGATGCCGTCAACAACCTCAGCGACGCGCTCTCGAGCGTCATCACCATCATCGGC
>JAEEXN010000025.1 GCA_016291595.1 Prevotella sp. | reverse complement strand
GGTAAGCCACCGGAGTTTTTACAAGTCCCTACTGTATTTTTTTTCCCTAAAAACACGCTTTTTTATACGGGAAAAGTTGACTATCTCAACTAAAACGGTTGACGATCTTTACCGATGCCGTTGACTCTTTTCCTAAGAATGTTGGCCATGCGGGGTATTGTTTATTGTTTCTATTGGCTCGCGACCACTACCCTCGGGGGCAAAAGAGTCGCCAACCAGCCTGCCGAAATCGGGCCGTCGCCCCCTCCACTTCCATCGTAATCATATACATCCGACGCTCCGAGTAGTTGTGGTGGCCGTCGCGCCGTTTCATCGAGTTTTTCTCTCCCCGGCATATTTCCTTTTCTTTGCTATCTGCTCTTCGTTCATCTGTCAGTTGGGATTACCAATCCGCAAAGTAACATAAATCTTTTCGAGAACAGCGTCTACCGGACAGATTTTTACTGTAGGATACAGCCGTCGAGGTGGCTTTTCTTACACCAAAGCCGCAAGCCGTCCTCCCGCACAGCCTTCTACAGCCGCCACTACGCGCTCAGGCGCAGTGGAGTTGCTTTCGGCGCGCACCAATTGCTCAATAGAAAGATTAATGACCAACGGGCAAGGGGCAACGGGCAATCAACAACAATCATTGGCCTATCGCCAATTGCCTATAGTCAACGACCGATGGGAACGGTCAAACGGCCAATAAAAAAGCCCCTTCCGGCACTCGCGTGGAGAAACCGAAAGGGACGATATAAAGAGAGAGAGAAGCCTGTTTTATTTGAACAGCTCGTCGAGATAGGTGTAGAAGGCGGGGCTCTCACCAATGATGGAGCGTGCTATGCGCCCCTGCGGGTCGATAATGATCTTGGTGGGATAGCCGGTGATGCCGAACTGCTGGGTGATGTCGCCCTCACCCTTCTTGTTGTATACGTGCAGCCAGGGCAGCTGATGGTCGGCAACGGCCTTCTTCCATTTCTCAGGAGTGTCGTTGCAGTCCACACCGAGGATTTCCATCTTGTCCTTGTACTTCTCGTAGTACTTCTTCATCTCGGGGAATCCCTTGATGCACCATCCGCACCACGAGCCCCAGAAGTCGAGCACAACGTATTTGCCGCGCAGGGAGGACAGCGAGAGAGGCTGTCCGTTGATATCCTCAAGGGTGAAGTCGGCGACCTGCAATCCCTCTGCCTGCAGTTTGGCAGCCCTCTCGCGGCGCTGCATCTGCGTCTTGATCATGTCGTAGAGCGGCTGATAAAGAGGTTTCATGCGCCCGTCGCGTACGGACAGAGCGAGCGATGCCAGATAGTCGTCCCACTGGCGCGGGTCAACGCTCTCGAGGAAAGCTGCCGTTGCCTCGTAGTCGGGATGCTGCTTGGCGAACGCCATGATGGCCTCGGCGCGCTGAGCACGCGCGTTCTCGCCCTTGAATGGCTTGACCGCAGCGTCCATCTCGGCATACTGCTTGTAGAACTTGCTGCCGCCGATGGTGTAGTCGGTCATCGTGCCGTTGAGTTCCAGGGTCTCGCCCGGTACTCCAGCCAGGCGGATGGAACTGCGGCGGCCGGCAGGCTGCGCACTACGGATATAGAGGGTTACGGGCTGGCTGAGGGGAATCGCACAGTTGATCTTCCCGTTTTTCAACGCGATGGTGTCGGTTTTTCCCGAGCGGGCATTCTCCATCATGGTGACAATCATCTTATCACCAATGCCCTCGAGTTTTCCTTTGATACGCAGCACACCGTTGTCGGCTGCCTGGACGCCAGTGCACAGGACGCTGACGAAAAGAATGAATAATAGTTTACGCATGTCTAGTCTTGTTTTCGTTTTTAGGGTCTGCCAAAATCAGCCTGCTCGCCTTTCAGCACTTTGATGAGGCGCGGCATGACGGCTGTGAGATTGCCCGAGAGCGTCATATTGCCGGCACGTGTCTGTGCCTTGCGGGCGCCGCTCTGCAGGTCGTCGTAGCGTTTCTGCAGCATCTGTGCCGCACGGTTGCGCACGGCCATGTCGGTGCAGTCTTTCATAAGAGGATTCATCCATTTGCAAAGCTCAATGTCGGAGACGTCGAGCGACGGGTTGTTGAAAAACTCCTCGCAGTTGCTGACGTATGCCGTCCAGTCTTTCTGCCGCTCAGCCAGCCGGATGAGCACGTTCAGACGGGACTCGTCGCGGCCTTCGATACCACACTCCTGCATGGCTGCCACCCACTGGTTGAACTTCGGCTCGTCGAGCCACACCTTGCCGTCCTTCTCGATGATGAGGTCGCGGCCGTAGTAGCTCCACATGTTGCGAAGTTTCATCGCCACGGGCATGTCGCCGGCAGCCTCTTTGAGGGCTTCGGGATGCTTGGTGGCATAGATGGCGGCGGGATGCAGCGGGTTGGTGAGGTGGCGCATGAACACGTCGCGCAGCCGGGCATCGGCGGCGAAGGTCTCGGCCTTGCCCTTGAGCAGTTCCTCGGCAACGAGGTTGCACTGGTCGCGCTTGAAGGAACTGCCCAGCGTACTCAGATACTCATAGAGGAACTCCTCGCCACGCTCGCCGGCAGCCCAGCGGGCATCCATCTCAGCCGAGCCCTTGTCGACGCTGTTGTCCTGGACCCGCTTGAGGAAGGTGTCGGCGTCGCTGCCGCCAAGGAAGCGGCCGAGCTCTTGTCCGGCACTATTGAGGATGAGGAACGTGGGATAGGCCGACACCTGCCATTTCTTGGCCAGTTCGGGACCTTCGCCCTTCTCCATGTCAATCTGGAAGTTCACGTATCCGGCATTCATGAATTTGCCTACCTTCTCCTGCGTGAACACGTCGCGAGCCATCATCTTACAGGGGCCGCACCACGAGGTGAAGCAGTCGACGAAGATGAGTTTCTTCGTGTCCATAGCTTTCTGGACAGCCTGGCTGAACTTAGTACCCTGCTGCTCGAAGACAATGCCCTGGCCTGCCGTCTGCGCCTGGGCGCAGAGGCAGAGCAGCAGGGCTGCCATTATGAAAAAAAAGTGTTTCTTCATTGTTTGTTTCCGTTTCAAAGATGGGTCAGATTACATCTCCATAGCGTACTTCCAGCACATCTCCTTAATCTTGCCCGGCACATTATAGACCTTCGGCTCGCCGATGATGGCGCCGCTGGCAGGATTGACCTGATACTGGTAGAGTTTGCCCTGCTTGGTGCTCTCGTTCCAAGTGGCAATGTGCATCAGCTGGTTGGCGCTGGGCAGGATACGCTGGTGAAGCATCATATAGTAGTACTTCTGCAGGCGCACGCAGGTGACCTCCTCGCCGTTAGGAGCCGTCCAGAGCGTAGAGGCTGTGGTAGACTGGTTGTAGGCCAGGTTGTAGACCTTGTTGCCAGAGCTGTAGAGGATGTACTGTCCGAGGTAAGCTGCCGCCATCGACGTAGCCGAGCTGATGCCCGGAGAGTTGGTGATGTTGTGCAGTCCCAAACCAATGTTGGGCAGGTTGATGTTCGACCTCATGCCGAAGTTAGCCTCAGCCAGATAGTACTCGCTGCCCTTCTTCATGATGAGATAGTCGTAATAGTTGGTGTTGTTACCCCAGTCGCCCATTATCAGTTCCATGCCTACATCATTGACATCGAAGGCAGCAACAGTAGGATCCTGCGGACCGAACGACATGAAGCTCACTCCACCACGCGGAACCACGAGGAAGCGCTGGTTGGTCTGGTCGTAAACCACGGCATCGAACGAGGCAGCCCTCACGGCGCTGGCCCAAGGAGCCAGTTTTCCGTAATTACCACTCATGGAAACACCGAAGAAGTTGCTGCGGCCTCCCATGAAGGAAGTGACATACACCTTGTTGTCGTTGATGATGGTCTCGCCCATAGCAGAAGAGCCAGCCGGTCCGTAATATGTGACATCGTAGCGCGAGGGCACCTCGTAGAAGAGGTTCTCGAAGGCGGTGTTCTTCTCGAACGTGGTATGGCTCACACCGGCATACTCCTTATCGGTGAAGAGCATGATGATGTCGCCCTGCGCCAGATTGGCACACGTGTGCAGCATCGTCACCGGAGCACCGTTCATGTGGGTGTTGTTGGAAGCCTTATACAAATCCCAGAACTCGCGTTCCTTGATGATGTTGCGCTTGGTCCACTCGTTGACAACGAGTCCCACGTCGGTTTGTCCGGGAGCGTCGGCACACTCGTAGAGCACAATCCAGCCGGCGCTGATAGACTCCTCGATGGTCACGCTGGTACCCATGTAGTACTCCACTCCGTCGTTGCGGTTCTTAACGGTCAGTTGCAAATGATAGCTGCCGCCGCCACGGGTAATCTGAGCATCCAGCTTACGTGATGTTGATAGCGTGTCGATGGTATAGTCGACACCGGCACCCGAGGCCGTCGTGTAGAGAGTCCAGAGATAGTCGAGCGGAGCCTCGTCGCCAACCACCTGCTTTCCCTGGTAGGTCACCATGGGATCGATGGTGAGCGTGTCGAATCGGGAAATCACATATCTGTCGAGAATACGCTCTCCCGGGCTCTCAATCTCCACCTCCTCGAGGTCAATATAGTCGTAATTGCCCTTATCATCGTAGCAGGCACTAAGTGCCAATGCCAGGGCAGCTGTAGCAATCCATGTTATTTTCTTCATATGATATCCTCCTTCTTTTAGAATGTAACAACCGTGCCCGTCTCATCGGTCAATGGCGTGGAATGAGTGGCATTGTACTCGTCAAGGGCCTGGCGCAACTTGTTGGCCAGATACAGGGCGTAATTGTACGACACGGTGTTGTTGGCCTCATCGTAGGGCTGAGAGGCACGATAGTTGATGTGGAAGTCCATCATGCCCAGCACCTGAATCATAAACTGATACTTCACCCGGCTGTACTCGCCAAAGATTCCCTGATAAGCCATCAACGGATAGGTGGCGGCATCCCACTCGGCAGGCTTGGCCAGATAATTCTTCAGCACGACCTTCAGCTGGCTGCGCTCACCGGCACCTGTCTGGAACTCTGTGTTCTCTTTCATGCGGAAATAGATGCGGCCGTCGCTGGTGCTGAACGACGAGGGGTTGCGCAACTTCGATGTGTCGAAGAAGATCGTGTCCTGAATCTGCACCTCTCCGGCAGGGATGGTGTAGGTGCGCAGGAAATAGCTGCCCTCAGCCTGTGCAATGTCACCGTCGAAGGGCTCCAGCTCGAAGGTGCGGTCGCGGTCGACCGGCATTCCAGCCACACGGGCATGGAAGGTCAGGAAGCCCATATCGACAGAATAAGAATAATTGTAAATAACGCTGTCTACCGCGATGCCCGCTGTTCCCAACCAGATATTCAGCGAGGTGTTCTCGGTGTCGTAGAACGAGACTTCCTCCTTGCTGCACGAACTGAGGAACAAGCAACAGGGGACAAGCAACAGCAGAATCCGCAGATGCAAAGACTCTGTCGAACGTTGTATGATATGCTTTATTGTCATCATAATTGTCATTTTTCAATTGTCATCAGTTAATCGATTACCTGTTCTCCTGACGCTGTGCTGCGGTGGTCTCGCTCTGCGGCAACGGGAACGTGTAGCCTTTCAGCGCAATAACGTCGGCGTCGGAGCCAATGATGCTGCTGCGGTTGAGGCGCTTATAGAGGAAGAAGAGCTGTCCCTCGCCAATCAGTTCGCGACGATACTCACGGATAAGCTCTGCATAGAAGTCATCAGGATTGTTCTCGAGGCTGCCCACGTTACGTGCGGCACGCAGGGCATTCAGACCATCCAGTCCGCTGCCCGAGCTGCGGTAGTCACATTCTGCCTGGATGAGGTACATCTCGGCAACACGGATGAGCGGCAGCTTGTTGGTGTAGTACGAGCCACCACCCGACGGGGTGTACTTCTGCAGGTAACGATAGTCAATCTGGTCGGCATTGGTACTGTTCTTGAACAAGTACAGATAGCGGTAGTCGGCCGTCTGGTTGTCGTAATACTCCAGGAGCGAAGCTTGGTCGAGCGAGAAGTTGGAGGCACTGTACTCCAGGTTGAAGTAAGTGTCGGCCAAGGTCTGCAGGTTCACGTTGTTCAGACCGAACAGCTGCTCTGTGGCCAGCGAGTTGTCGTTGCTCTGCTGCAGCAAGCCGTCGTCGGCCCATGGGAATGCCTCAGAGGTGATGACCACATTGGCGGCTGCGCGGGCCTTGTCGTACTCCTTGGTCCACATGTACACGCGGGCCTGGAGGCCTTTTACGGCGTAATAGTTCAAGTGCATCTGACGGTTCATCAGGTAACCGTTGTCAATCAGCTCGGTAATCTCCTCGCCAGTCAGGATCGGGTCAACTTTCAGCAGGTCCTCGGCGGCGAGCAGGTCCTCGATAATCTTCTGAGCCACATCCTTCACGGAGAGCTGCGGTGAAACTTTGTAGCTCATCTCGCTCACAAACGGGATAGACGGCATAGACGAGTTCACCTCGAAGCTGACGCCAAAGCAGCGCAGAAGGTCGAAGTGGAGGAATGCGCGGAGGGCAAGAGCCTCGCCCTTGATGATGTTGTAGTTGTTGGATTTGAACACATTCTTGTCGGCATCGATGTGCGACAGGATATTGTTCACGTTGGCAATCGTGTTATACATGTTCTGCCAGAGGGAAGTGATCAGGCCCGTAGGCACACTGCCCGAATAGTCGTAGGCAGGCATGTCGCCATAGCTCGACGAGGGATAGTTGGTCCACTCATGAGCCAGCACGGCCATTGCGCCGAAAGTCATCTCCTTGGCGTATGTGCTGCCCGCTACCATCGACGAGTAGGCACCTGCCAAAGCCTCCTTGTAGCCTCGCTCATCGCTGAACAGCTCGTCAGACTCTACCTGTGAGTTGGGCTGAACCGAAAGCCAGTCGTTACAGGAAGCAAGCAAAGGCAAAAGAGCTAATAAGCAAAAAGGTAACAAGCCTTTTTTCATTTTCCTCACCTTATATAGAATTGTTGTATTCATAATTCTCAATTCAATTTTCAATTATCAATTCATTAGAATGTTGCCGACAGAGAGAACGCAAATGTGTGGGCATACGGATAGTCGAGACCACGCTCGGCCTTAATGGTGCTGGCGTGGAACACATCGTTCATGTAGAACTGCAGGCGCAGGCGCTCCATCTTCAGCTTTCTGAGCCAGTTGCAATGCTTGAAGTCGTAATAAGCCGACAGCGACGCGAAGTCGAGCACATGCTCGCGCTCAACAAAACGAGTAGTGGCATAGGTAGTAGACGGATAGTTGCTGATGTGCTTGTATTTGGCCACATCGCCTACTTTCTGCCAAGTCTCCGTGAACACACGGCGGTCCACGTTGTTAGCCACGTTCACATTCTCCACACGGCTGACCAGCGTCTGGTTGTAGTAGTCAGCTCCCGTACGGTAAGTAAACGTACAGCTCAGTCCGAATCCCTTATACTCACCGTTGAAACCGAAGTTACCGCGATATTTGGGGTTGCTGTCACCGGCGATGATATAGTCGTCAGTGGTATAGTTGTAGGTCTTGGTCACGCCATCCTTCTTCAGGAACAGCTCCGTACCTGTTGCGGGGTCGATGCCCAGCGACTGCACAGCCCAGATGGCCGACATCGACTGTCCTTCCTCGTAGCGGATGATAGGCAGCGTGGAAGCCTCAGCATCCTGCGTGTCGTTGAAGGCCTTCAGCGCGTCGTTAATCTTACGTACCTTATTCTTGTTGTGGCTGACGCTGGCAAATACCGAGAAGAAGTTGTCCTTCTCCTGCCATACACGGTAGTTCAGGCTGAGGTCGAAACCACGGTTCTGCACCTCACCCAGGTTCTCCTGATAAGATGAGAAACCGGTAGACGTAGGAACGGTCATAGCTAGCAGCGCATTCTTTGTGATGCTGTTATAGATATCCAGACGCACGTTCAGACGGCGGAACATCTGCAGGTCGAAACCGTAGTTCAGGTCGGCTGTCTGCTGCCATTTCAGGTCGGGGTTGGCCAGTGCCATGAGGTAGGCACCCGTGATGTTATCGTATACAATATCGTCGTAATACTTATAGGTTGCCAGCGCCTGATACGGGCTGAAGTTCTGGCTACCGGTAAGTCCGTAGCTTCCGCGGATCTTGAGCAGGGTGATGACTTTCTGGTTCTTCATGAATGCCTCGTTGTGCACGTTCCATCCCAGTCCTGCCGACCAGAAGGTTCCCCAGCGGTTGTTAGAGCCGAACACCGACGAACCGTTGTAGCGCAAAGAGAAGTCTGCCAGATAGCGGTCGTCGTACGAGTAGTTCAGGGCTCCGGTAATACCCAGCGAGCGGGTCTTCGCCTCGCTTCCCGACGGACGTCCGTTGTCGGCATACTGCTTGGCAAAGGCAATGTGGTCAACATGGCTGTTGGTAAATCCCCAAGCCGTCATTCCGTGGGTGTCGGAGGTAGTGGAGTTCAAGCTCCATGCGGCGTTGGCCAGCAGCATGTGCTTGTCCCATTGCTTCGAGAAGTTTGCGGTAAGGTCGGTAGAGATGGTGCTCGACTCACCGTCGGTGATAGAGTACTCTCCACGCTTGAAGAAATTGTCGCCAGTCCAGTCGGAGAAGCGTGAGTGGTCACCAGGATAGAAGTCCTCGCGCTTGTTGGTCTGATAGGTATATCCCAGACGACCGGTAAAGCGCAAATAGTCTAACGGACGCCACTCGATATAGAAGTTCTCGGTATACTCGGTATACTTTGAGAAGTTCTTGGTACCGATCTCCGCATTGTAGAGCGGGTTGTAGTAGATGAGCGGCGTTGCGCCATAGCCGGCGGCTGTGTATGAGCCGAGGATTTTGCGCATGTTGCCATTCTCGTCGGTAGGCGAGAAATACGGGTTGGCCGACGAATAGCTGGAGAACGATCCGTAGGGAGAGTCATCAGCTTTATTCGTGGTAATAGAGAGTGAGTTGCGGAACAACAGGTCCTTGTAGCGGTACTGCAGTTTCACGTTGCCCGAGAAGGTGCGGCGGTCACTACCCTTCATAACACCGGCGATGCCGTTGTAGGCTGCGGTGGCAGAGTAGCGCATGCGGTCGTCACCACCCTCGAAATAGAGTGTGTGCTTGTGGCCGACACCCGTGCGCAGCGGCTTGGCGAGCCAGTAGGTGTCCACACCGCGTGAGACCTCTTTCTGCACCTCGTTATACTGCTCGCGGAGCATCTGCTGATAATAGGGAGAAGAGCCGTTATAACGTCCTGAGGCCAGCTCCACAGCCAGTTTCTCCTCTGCGTTACAGAGGTCGTAAGTGGTCAGGTCGGGGGTCTCAAGGTTCAAGTCACCGGTATAGGTCACTCTTAGTCGGCCGCTCTCGGGCTCAATGGTCTCCACAACGACAACGCCGTTGGCAGCCTTCGAACCGTAGATAGCCTTGGCGGCAGCGTCCTTCAGGATGGTAACCGACTTCACGCGGTTCATATCCAGGTCGAACACTTGCTGGCGCGACGACTCGAAGCCGTCGATGATGAACAAAGGCTCATTGGGGTTTCCGGTATACTCACCCTGCAGGCCAGCAAAGCTCGAGTTACCGTGAATGGTAATCTCGTTGAAGGCGTTAGGGTTGCTTCCGTTCAGGGTATTGTCGGCAATGACGAATGCCGGGTCGAGGGTAGCCAGGCTCTTCAGCAAGTTTGCGTTGCCTACCTGCTTCAGCTCCTCGTTCGAGTAAGTCTGTGCCGAACCCGTAAAGCTGGCTGAACGGTAGTTGAACAGACCCGTTACCACCACCTCGCCCAGTTGCTGCGAGTCGTCCTCCATAGTCACGTCGAGGGGCTTGCCGTTAAAGGCCATTGTCTTCTCGGTCATGCCCAGCATCGAATAAGTGACGCGCTTCACCTGCTTGTTGCCGGGAATCAGAATCGTGTAGTTTCCGTTCTCATCGGTAACGCCTAGCACGGTGGGGTCGTCGGTCTTGATGGTCACGCCGGGCAGCGGCTCACCCTTGTTGTCGGTGACTCGTCCGCGGATCATGCGGTTGCCCTGCTGTGAGGAGGCGTCCATACGTACGGCTGGCACGCTCTCACTATTGACGATGTAAACAAACTTGTCCTTCACCGAGTATTTGAGCGGCAGACCTGTGAGCAGGTCTTTCATCACCGCGTCAATATCGGCAGACTTGATACGCTTGGTCACCCGGTACTTGTTCAGGTCGTCGTTGGAGAACATGAACTTGTAGTCGGAGTTTTTCTCAATCGTACGCAGCACCTTAGGCAATGGCTCGTTGTTCACGTCCACTACAATTGCCTTTCCCTGCGCATTGGCTTCCTGTCCCGCTGCGAGACATAACAGCGCGATAAGCAACTGTAGAAGCCAGTGTTTTCTTCCGGTTTTTTGCATGTTTGTTGGTGTTATAAAGTAAAAAAAATATTTTTAGGTTCAGTTAGCTCACTTTGATTATTTCACAGGCACTCAAGCCATGTGGAAATGTAGGTTTTCATTCCTCGATACTGTCTTGCCGCTATGAGAAGCCGGATCTCTTGCAGCAGAATTCCGCTCTGCCAGCAGCTTAGTTGACGTAAATCGTACGGTCTTTCAGGCTGAAATATCCCTTATGCAGCATGTTCAGCTGCTCTATCACCTGTTCAATGCCGCTGCTGCGGTTGCAGAAGAAGTGAATCTTGTAGTCGCGGGGCTTCGGATTGCGGAACACCACGCTCACGTTGTACCAGCTCCCTATCTGCCGCATGATGGTCTCGAGGCTCTCGTCATCGTAGAAGAAATAGCCGTCTTTCCAATAGGTATATATATCCGTATCGACCTCTTTTACCGACAGCTGATGGTCGGCGATTGACAGTTGCTGGCCCGGTTTGAGCACAACGTCGCGCATCTCAGCGCCTGCCTCGCCTTCAAGCGGCCGCTCAGCACAACGCACTTCCACGCTTCCCCTCACCAGCGTAATCTGTGCCGGCTGGTTCTGGAAACTCCTGATATTAAACTCCGTGCCCAGCACACGCGTAAAGCTGGACGGTGACTTTACAATAAACGGATGGGCTGCATCGTGGGCAATCTTGAAATAGGCCTCGCCCTCGAGTTCCACAAAGCGCTGGTCGCCCA
Source organism: Prevotella sp. (assembly GCA_016291595.1). Lineage (GTDB taxonomy): Bacteria > Bacteroidota > Bacteroidia > Bacteroidales > Bacteroidaceae > Prevotella. The sequence continues at coordinate 22,290 of JAEEXN010000025.1, read as the reverse complement.
CGAAACGCGTAGGATAAACCAAGCGGCTGCCGGCATTCACCCACACCTCGGAACCGTCGCTGAGCACCACCTTGAGCATCTTGCCCTGAGGAATGGAAGTAGTGAGCGACTCCACTATCTTGTCGTCCAGCTGCTGACAGACTATCATCGTCTCTTTGTCGGCACCTTCTTTCATCTCTATGCCAGGGACACTCTTCTTGCCAAGCACAACCTGCTCTCCGTCGCTGGTAGAGATAACGATGTCGCGCGGCGCATTGCTGGCCTCGTAGACCAACTGTCCGTCGACCGCAGGCTCCTCTCCTTTATTGTTCTTCCACACCAGGACAAACAACAGCAACAGGGCAGCAGCCATAGCCACCACCTTGAGCAAGCGGGAAGAGAGAAGTGCATAGTTGCCGCTTTTCCTCGTCTCGCAACGAGTCTCATCATGGTTTCCGGATAAGTTGCCGTCTCCCATTTCTGTTGCGTCAGACAAGGGGATGCGCTCCCACTCACCCTCGGCGTCGGGAACGGCTGCATGCTTGCGCTCCAGGGCTTTCTTGACTGTCCACAGCTCACGAGCTTCCTCTACGACAGCCTCATCATCCACCAGCCGGGCAATCTCTTGCTCGGTAAGCTCGTCCGACCGCTCCACCAACTGCAGAGCCTTGTCGAAAGTCTCGTTGTTCATAGGTTCGTTCTCGTTCATATTACTCTCCTTTTGCTTATATGACGAGAAAAGACACAAGTCGGGCACTACTTTTTTGAAAAAAGTTTCAAAGTGAAGAGAAAAACACAACTAAGGGTAACAAAAAGATAGTAGATTGCTGGAAAAGGAATTCAAGGAGATACAAGAGAAGGAGTTGCAGGGAGTTACAGGGAGTTACAGGGAGTTACAAGACGTTAGTTCCAATGGCGACAGAGTCGCTTCCTAATATAGAGAATAGTGAAAGAGTTACAGGACAATAGTCTTTAGGGCGTGAGTCCCAAAACTCCCATTCACCCCATGATTCCCATTCATCCCATCATCGAACTTTTAAAAGACTGTATTAATCTGAAAGCAACCTTAAACCTTAAACCTTAAACTTTAAACCTTAAACCTTAAACTTTAAACCTTAAACTTTAAACCTTCAACCCTTTTACCTGCAGCTTGCTGCTTTATCCGTTCCCTCTCAGCAAGCTGAGCGCCTTCATGATCAGTTTCTTCACATAGCTGGTGCTGATTTGCAGCTCATCCGCCACTTCCTGGTAGCGTTTGCGCTCGAAATAGCACATTTCCAGCACACGGCGGGGCAGCGGGGGCAGCTCGTCTATGCGCCTCATCACCATCTCGATGCGCTCTTCCTCTTCGTCAGCGTCCTCCTCTTCCTCCGGGGTCATGGCCAGATAAAAGGCTATGTATTTCTTCTTCACCGCCTCGTGGCGCAGGTGGTCGATACACTTATTCCGGATGCTACGGTACATAAACGAGCGCCATTCCGATGCATCCTCGCTACGGCGGTTTCTCCAGAGCAGCTCCACACACTCGCCAACTATGTCACGACTCAACTCATCATCCTCGAGCAAGTGATACGCCGTGAAATAGAAAAGCGAATAATTCTCCTTGAAGAATTGTTCAAAAAAACTTGTGTCCGCTCTCTCATTTATCATTTCTGAGCACAAAGATAAGGCATAAACTGCAAAAATCCAAACATTAGCCTCTTTTTTTGTTGACAAGCAGATAGAGGCAGGCATGGCTAGTCCGCCTTTCATGTCCATTTGGCCAATCTGTTCGTGTCTAGTCCGTTAAAACATATATCTATTCCGTTCGTCCCATCTGCCATTATTCGTCAGCGTCAGTCACAGCGTCTTTTGCCTCGCCGTTCTCGACAAATTCCTTGGGCAGTAGTCCGAACTCCTTCTTGAAACATTTGGTGAAATACTTGGGTGTGTTGAAGCCCACAGTCATAGCCAGCTCGCTGATGCGGATGTCGGGTTGCTGGCAGAGGATGCGGCAAGCCTCCTTCAGCCGGATGCTGTTGATGAAGCCCGTGACGTTCTGCCCCGTCAGGGCGCGCAGCTTGTTGTAGAGTGTTGACGAGGAGACACACATGGCTGCGGCAAACTGCTCGCGGTCGAAGTCGCTGTCGTCGAGATGCTGGCGAATAATGTCAACGCAACGCTGGATGAACACCTCGTCGGGCGAGGAGTAGTGCTGCTCCTGCACCTGGAAGTCGGTCTGGCTGACAAACTTCCGGCGGATACGCTCGCGGTTCTGGATGATGTTGTCGATGCGCAGCTTCAGGCTGGCAAGCTTGAAGGGCTTGGTGATGTAGGCGTCGGCACCTGTCTCGTAGCCCGCCAGCTGGTCCTCCTCGGTGGTTTTGGCGGTGAGCACCACCACGGGCAGCTGTCCGAAGTCGGGCGAGTTCTTGATCTCGCGGGTCAGCTCGATGCCGTCCATAACGGGCATCATCACGTCGGTAATGACGATGTCCAGGTCGCGTCGGTGGATGATGTTGAGCGCCTGTTGTCCGTTGCGGGCCGTATACACATTATATTGTGCGGCAAACAGGTTGCGCATGAGCTCAAGCAGCTCGCTATTATCCTCGACGATAAGCATCGAATACTCGTGCTGTCCGTCGCCGCTGGCATTCTCTCCGATGGTGGCGTCTGCCGTTTCCAGGTCCTCGACAATGGGCGCGCCGTCGAGCCGGTTGTCGGCCGTATAGTCAATCTCGCTCTCTGCGAAGCTCTCGCGGCTGACAGGCAGGGTGACGGTGAACGTGGTACCCACGCCCTGCTCGCTCTGGCAGTCGATGTGGCCGTGATGGAGCAGCACCAGGTCGTGGGCCAGCGAGAGCCCGATGCCCGTTCCCATCGTGTTCATGCGGCGGTAGTCGCCATCGAGAAAGCGGGTGTAGAGGTGCTTCATCTTATCCTTCGAGATGCCGATGCCCTCGTCGCTGACGGTCAGGCGTGCCTTGCCGTCGGCGGCAGTAAGGTCCACGCTGACGTTTCCGCCCTCGCGGTTGTACTTCACGGCATTCGAGAGCAGGTTGTAGATAATCTTGTCGAGCTTGTCTTTGTCGAACCAAGCGTCGACGGGCTCCGACGGACAGCTGACGAAGAGTTTTCCACCGCGCGCCTCGACCATCGGACGGATATTCTCGCACTCGGTTGTGACGAACGACGACAGGTCGCCACGGGCCACGAGCAGACGCAGTTGTCCGGCCTGCGACTTGCGCACCTCCAATATCTGCCGGAGCAGACGCGTCAGGCGCTGGATATTGTTCTGTATGAGTCCGTAGTTGTCGGCGAACTGCGGCGCTTTCCCGCGCATGTCGTCCACCGATGCGGAGATAACGGTCAGCGGCGTGAGCAGCTCGTGGGTGATATTCGTGAAGAGCACGCCCATCGCCAGTCGGTTCTTGGTCTTCAGATAGTTCTTGTACCAGCGTACCAGCCCGTAGACGGCCAAGGCAGCCAGCAACACGTAAATGAGCCACGCCCACCACGTGAGGTACCAGGGTGGCAGAATCTTAATCTGAATGGTGTATGGCAGCTCCGTCCATTGTCCGTAGCTGTCGGCAGCTTTCAGGTGCAGGTGGTAGGTGCCGGCGGGCAGGTTCTGGAAGGTGACGCTATGCTGCTGCATTCCGGCAAAGCGCCAGTCGTCGTCATAGCCCTCCAGCCGGTACTTATATCTGATCTGCTCCTGATGGCTGTACGCCAGCAACGCAAACTCGATAGTGAACTTATCCACCGAGGCAGGGATAACAATCTTCCGGGCTACCGACGGCGTGGTGTCCAGGATTCTGCGTTGCAAGGCTGAGTCGAGTGACTCGTACGGGTGGTTGTCGATGAGCAGGTCGGTCACCACCAGTTGTGCGGGCTTCGTGCTCATGAGCGGCAGTTTCTCATCGGGTATGAACGAGAAGAATCCTTTCTGACTGCCAAAGAACAGCTCGTTGCGGTAGCGGAACGAGGCGTTGGCAGAGAAGCGCAGGTTGAACAGCCCGTCCTCGACGCCGTAGCTGGTCACCACGGGTGTATCGTCGCTGCTGAACGACAGTCGTACGAGCGCGTGGTCGGTAGTCAGCCACAGGCCTCCCAGCGCGTCCTCCTCTATCGAGTAGACGCTGCCGCCCATAATATGATAGCGTTTGTTCACCGGCAGGAAACTGTCCGAGTCCTCGTCATAGCGGAACAGTCCGCCGCTACTCGAGATGGCCCACAGGCGCCCCCGGCTGTCCTCATAGCAGGCGGTGGCATCGTCGATGGGGAACTTGCCGTTGCCTGAATAATAATGATGGTAGCTGAGGGAAGAGGGCCGACGGGCATCACCACTGACGCGGATGATGCCGCGGTTCTCGGTGGCTATCCATAGACAACCCTTCGAGTCTTCAAAAAATGAACGAGCGTCGCAGTTGGAGAAGTCGTCGTTGCCCTCGTTCATCGTGAGGCGCTTACCTTGCATGGGCGTGCTGGCCACACTTACATGAGATGTCTGACCTATCCACACCATTCCGTTGCGTTGCCGGCAGACGGCATTCACGCTCGTAGGACTCAGATAAGAAGTGTTGCGGCCGTTGTATAGCGCAACATCACAACCTTCACGCCAAATCAACAGACCGTGACTACTGGCCATCCATAATTGGTCGCCCACCTGGGTAATGTCCCTAATAGCTTGCAGATAAACTTCGTCGCCACCCTTCAAACTACTAAATCCGGGAATGCGACTGCCATAGGCTGCCTCACCTGTCACCCGGTTGTAAAGAGCCAGACCGTAGGGACGCAGCGACAACCAGAAATGCTGTCCGTCGGCGGTGAACACCGTCCGGATGCAATCTACGGGCAGTTGTTGTCCGCTGACTGGTAACATGTAGTTGTTGAATGTCGAGGGCACAGTGTTCAAATGAGCCACTCCATTGTTCTGGGTGAGCACCCACAGATTTCCGCAGCCATCGGTCTGTATATCATTGCAAAAACGGAACAGTCCGCCGTAGTTCTCCACATAGCCGTTGCCGATGTCTATCCTCGTGATACCCTCCAGGCAGCAGCCCCATACGGCGTGGCTTACCGAATCCTCCACCAGCCGGTAGTAAGTGCGGAAGTCCTGACGATGCTCGTTGAAGTGCTGAATGTCGGGTTCCTTCTCGTCGGCAGGACGGTTCAGACGGTCGATGCCGCACTCCCACGAGCCTATCCACAGGCGGTCGCGGCTGTCCACCATCATCGAGTAAGGCGTATTGCGCGTGTTCAGCACCGGATATTTCACCATTCTGCCCGTCTTGCGGTCCAGGCGCATCAGCCCGTTCTCCCACACTCCCACAAAGAAATTCCCTTTCGAGTCCTCGGCAAACGACATCACGGCGCTGGGAGTGGTATAGCTGACAAACCGGTCCTCCTGCTTCTGGTAGTACGAGGCGCTGCCGTTGGTCCCCACCCATATCGTTCCGTCGCGCGAGGTAAACAAGGTGTTGACAATACGCTGCTGCTCTCCGTCAAGATGATAGGTGACAAACTTGCCCGTACGACGGTCCAGGCGCACCACTCCGTCGTGGGTGCCTATCCACAGGTTTCCGTCGTGGTCCTCGGTGAGCGTACGAACAAAGTTGTTGGGAAGAATACCGGGCGAGTAGGCGTCGCTGCGGTAGTTGCGGAAGCGGTAGCCGTCGTAGCGCAGCAGGCCCTGCTCCGTGCCTATCCACATCATGCCCTGGCTGTCGAAGAACAGGCAACGGGCAGCCTCAGCCCCCACCAACGGAGTCTGCGACATGTGTCTCAGCGGTAATGTCTGGGTACTTGCCAACAGGCAAGAGCCCCAAAACATGACTATCAGCAAAAGTCTTCTCATTCCCTCTTTAGGTTAGCCACACTGGTAAAATACGAAACTCGAGCGCACTAAAAAGGAAACATATTCCTCTGTCATGCACGAATGTTACTCATCTTAGTTCTCATCTGCAAAGATAATAATTTTTCGTCAAAACAGGAAGATATAAAAGAAGAATTTTTCGAATAATAGGAAAAACAGCCAAAATATGAGAAGTATCCACAATCTGATCCCATTGGAGGAGAATAAAGGAGAACTGCTTAGGGGCTTGGGGGCCTGGTAGAGGAAGTGTGAGTGTTCGCTGGCCGAAGCATTACAATTACAGTTATTACAGTTATTAAAATGAGTTCTCTATTTTTGCTGTTTTCTCTGTAACTAATTAATATATAGACAGTTATATATTATTTTAAAGTATGACTGTAATGAAGAACAGCTAACTGTAATAACTGTAATTGTAATTGGAACTCATAATTATTAACGTAAAAAATTGATTATCAATGAAATACGATATTTCAAAATCGACTGCCCCTAAGATGCCGAACCTCGGTAGGGGCGCAGAAATCATCAAATTATTGCTCTCGCAGGTGTCAAAAGACATGCATGAGCCGCTTGTTCCGATGTTTTTCCCCTCGTTGGCTGCACACGTCAGCGGCACAGAATTTCTTTATCCCGACAACACTTACAAAGAATTGTGCGGAATGATGGCCCAACTGTGCGGCGATTCGGGGTGCAACAAGAGTCAACTGACAACTATTGTCAACGCCATCTGCCGTGATTTCCGACAGCACGACGCACAGGAGGAGCAGAAGCTCGTGAGCTGGGCAAATGAGTACAAGTGCAAAACCAAGGAGGGCAAACGCCCGGAACGTCCTGAGGCTGGGCTCTTCTTCCCCTTCCACGACCAAACGGCGGCCGGCTTTCGCGGCGGAAACGCTCTCTACGGCGCCTGGGAAGCCTTCAAGGTTGGCGCGGGAGGCATGAGAACGGAATCGTAATTTAAGTGTTAAACCTTAAACTGCCTCCTTCTCTCCTCTTCGGGGGAGCCGGAGGAGGCTCTTCAACACAAAAAAAGAGGGCACCGCCCTCTTTTTGTTTATCTGATTTGCAGATATTTTTGGGTTTGCAGCGACAAGTGCCACTGGGGATGCTTCTGGATGTAGTCAACGCATTGGAGGACTACCTGGCGGTTACGCACCTCGTCGCCGGTGTCGCAGGGTTGCAGGCACAGATAAGGGTTGCCGCCGATGTGGCTGTACAGCTTCGGGTCGTGGATGCCGTCGAAGACGACCTTCATCTCGTCGACCTTGTCGGCAACGAGCCTGACCTTCTTGTCAACAAAGCAGTTCTTCGGCGAGATGGTCACCCAGTCGATGTTCTTGGCGACAGCACGCGTGCCGTTGGTCTCCATCGCCACGAAGAAACCCTCCTGATGGAGTTTGTCCACCAGCTGCTCGTCGACCTGCAGCGACGGCTCTCCGCCTGTGAGCACCACGAAGGCGCAGTTTTTCCATTGTCTGACTTCGTTGAGGATGTCGGTGGCGGTCATGAGCGAATGACTGGAGTAGTCGGTGTCGCAGAAGGGGCAGTTGAGGTTGCAGCCGCTGAAGCGGATGAAGACGGCTGCGCGCCCTGTGTGGCGTCCCTCGCCCTGCAGGGAATAAAATATTTCGTTGATACGGTATTGCTTTTCCATATTCTTTTTGCTCTACATTGTCGGTTGGTCAGAGAAGATAGCGGGCGTCGATGGGGAACTGGTCGTCGAAAGCCTGGGCGGTGTTGCCGTTCGACTCCTCGACGATGGCCTTGTAACACTCGGGGAACTGGCCGACCACCCACGCGGCGATGTTCTCTGCCGTGGGATTAAAGGGCAGCAGCTCGTTGAAGTTGCCGTGGTCGAGATAACCGTGTACTTTCTCCTTGATACGCTTGAAGTCGACGACCATACCCTCGGCATTCACCTCGCGCGAAGCCAGGAAGACGGTGATCGTCCAGTTGTGGCCGTGCAGTCGGCTGCACTTGCTGGGGTAGGGCAATTCAAGCTGGTGACATCCTGCCACCTCCATTTTCTTTGAGATACAGTATACCATCTTTGTTTCTGTCATGAACTGCAAGAACAGATTCCTGCACAGCCTGATTCTTTGAAACAACGTAGAGATGATTCAAGGAAAAAAGCTGCTATCGAAAGGATAGTTAGGGAAAAAATTCTTATCATTTTTTCAGTAATTCATTATTTTCGGGTGCAAAGGTATAAAATATTCACGAAAACGAGCAACAAAAAGGGAGAAATAATCTCTCCAGCGCATGAAAAAACAGGCGAAAACGAGAAAGAAGGAGGGCGGGTTTGCATTTTTTTTGTTTTTTTTCTTACTTTTGCGTGCAAGTTTTAGCATCTTCGCGTGTTATGTACATAAAAGATATCATAGGAATGAAATATTTGATTTCCCTCGCAGGCGTGTTGATGGCGTCGTTGTTGCTGCTGGCGGCATGCTCGGTAGAGGATAATGACCAGCAGGGCGTGAACGTGCCCTCGTATGCCAGTAGTGCTGAGTCGGTGACGGATGTGTTCGAGGCCAACTGGTCGGCCGACCAGCAGGTGGTCGATACGGCTACGGTGAGCATGAGACGGTGGCTGTGGCAGGCGGAGGTGGTGATCAGCCGGCTGCCGCACGCGTGGCTCTTGGAGAACAGCGCGCTGACAGGTATGGCGCGGAAAGCCGCCGTCAGCACGACGAACGAGGCGTTCACGACCGCCACGAGCCTGGAGGGCTACGGACAGAACAACGGCAACTATTACTCGCTGCCGCCCCAGAACTACTGGTTCAAGGCGCGCATGAACAACGTGGACTACGAGGTGGAGGTCGAGCTGAAGGACATGAACCTCGTTGTGACTACCGGCGAGAGCGGTGGCCAGACCAGCCGGGTGAGCGTGGTGCTGAACGTGAGGAGCATCACCTGCCGGAACGGTAACGACAAGAAGGTGAAGGTGTTCAGTCCGGAGAAACCCCTCACGCTTAACTCAACGAAGAAAAAGTGAAGAGAACGTGAGCTCGGAGAAAAGCCTATTGCACGACATACTGAGCGGGAACAGGGCGGCACAACGCGAGTTATACGACCGCTACGCAGGATATGCTATGGCCACATGCCTAAGGTATATCGCTGATAGGGACGCCGTGAAGGACGTGATGCAAGACGCTTTTGTGAAGGTGTTCACCTCGCTGTCGCAATTCGACTACCGCGGCGAGGGGTCGCTGAAGGCCTGGGTGACGCGCATCGCCGCCAACGAGTCGCTGAACTATGTGCGGAGGAACGAGCGGCTGGCGTTTACCGACAACGTGCCCGACGTGCCCGACGACGAGGAGCCCGATATCGGCGAAGTGCCGATGCAGGTACTGCTGAGAATGATAGGCGACCTGCCAGCGGGCTACCGAGCGGTGTTCAACCTCTTCGTGTTCGAGGGAATGAGTCACAAGGATATAGCCCGCGCACTTGGAATCAAGGAGAGCTCGTCGGCCTCGCAATACCTCAGGGCAAAAAGACAATTAGCAAAAGAGATTAACGAATATAAAAACAAACAACGATGAACAAGGAAGAGTGGATCAAGCAACTGCAAGACAGGATGGCAGACTATCAGGAGCCTGCCCCCGAAGGTCTGTGGGAGGAGATAAAGTCGGCTCTTCCTCAGGACGGGAAACGGAAAGCGCGCGTGCTTCCCTTGCGCCGCTGGGCTGCCGCCGCCGCTGTGGCTGCCGTGCTCTTGGGCGGGGCAGGATACTATTTCGGAAACGACAACAGCCGGATGGCCAGCGAGGAGCCCTATGCGGAGGAAACGGAGTCGCCGGCCTCAAATAGCGAGCCGGCAGTCGCAAGTTCCACGATGTCCGCCTCGGCTGACGAGTCACAGCTGACGGGTGGCGGACCGCTGCTGGCAAAGGCTGGACCATTGGGCGTAGCGAGAAGCGTGAGAACGGCAGACGACCTGCACGTCGCAGCAGCTGACGAGCCTCTTGCCGGAGAGCTGGACATGGCTGCGCAGACAAAGGCGGAAGCGGCTGAGACGGAAAAGGCTGCTACAGACGACGCGGTCAGCGAGAAAACTACAACGGAGAAGAGGCAGACCACGATGTCGGACATGGAGAGACGCGTAGCGGAAAGGAGCCAGGCTTCAGCCAATCCTCAGCAGCATCCGTATTCCCTTTCATCATCATCAAGCGCACGCAGGAACGCAGAGCGGCGCACGGGAACTGACGGCCGCTGGAGCGCCGGACTGCTGGCGTCGAACGTCCTGCAAAGGGGTATGCCTACAGAGAACAATACACAACCCGTGATAAGTGCGGCAAAGTCGTACAACATGGATTATAGTAGCACGAACGAACAGAGAGAGAAGGGGAGGCGGAGAGTTAGCCTGCCGGGGTATGAGGAGCATACCGAGCACCACATGCCGATAGCCTACGGCGTCAGCGTCAGATACAAGCTGAGCGACCGCTGGGCCTTGGAGAGCGGACTGGTGTACAGCAGGCTGACTTCCGACTTTACCCGCCGCATGAAGAACAACGAGCTGAGCGACCATCAGACGCTTTACTATGTGGGGCTTCCCGTGGCCGTGGACTATCTGCTGTGGGGCAACAAGACGGTGTCGGCGTATGTGCAGGCGGGCGGACAGGTGGACAAGAACGTGAAAGCCTCGCTCGAGTCGGAAGGCACGAAGCTGGATATGGAGAAAGACCGCCTGCAATGGTCGGCCGGCAGCGCCCTCGGCGTGCAGCTGAACGTGACCCCGGCGCTGGGTGTCTATGTGGAGCCTGGACTGCGCTATTATTTCGACAACGGAAGTAATGTAGAGAATATATTTAAGGACAAAAAACTGAATTTTCAATTACAGGTTGGTGTGCGTTTGGACATAAAATAAGCCCGTAGGCTCATTTTTTCAGAATAAAGTCTTGTATTATAAAATTATTTTGCTATCTTTGCGAGGACAAAAACCTATGCAAATTTGTGAACTAATTCTAATAATACATGAAAATCGGTTTATTTATCCCTTGTTATGTCGACGCAGTCTACCCGGAAGTAGGAGTCGCAACATATAAGCTGCTGAAAAGTCTCGGGCTTGATGTTGAGTATCCGCTGAATCAGACGTGTTGCGGCCAGCCAATGGCGAACGCCGGCTTTGAGAAGATGGCTATTCCATTGGCAGAGAAGTTTGAGGACAAATTCAAAGACTTCGATTATGTCGTTGCTCCCAGTGTGAGCTGTACGGCATTTGTGAAAATCAACTATCCGCGTTTGCTGGAAGGCAAGCACGAGTGTACAACCTCGAAAAAGATTATGGATGTGGTCGAGTTCCTTCACGACGTTGTGAAGGTGAAGAAACTGCCCGGAAAGTTTGCCCACAAGGTGAGCCTTCACAATTCGTGCCACGGTGTGCGTGAGTTGGGCCTGAGCTCTCCCAGCGAGGAAAACGTGACGAAGTTCAACAAGATTCGCGACCTGCTTGAGCTGAAAGAGGGCATCGAGGTGGTTGAGCCCGAGCGTAACGACGAGTGCTGCGGCTTCGGCGGAATGTTCTCAGTAGAGGAGAAGGCCGTTAGTGCCCAGATGGGTCTCGACAAGGTGAAGCGCCATATGGCCACAGGAGCTGAGTATGTGACCGGTCCCGACTGCTCATGTCTGATGCACATGAACGGTGTGGCCATGAAGCAGAATCTGCCTATCAAGTTCAAGCATGCCGTAGAGATTCTGGCAGAAGGAATCTGAGCATGACTGAAGATGGCAATCCGCAAAGGGCAAAGAAGCATTAAGCATTATGAATTAAGCATTTAGAAAGTTATGAGTACACCACATAGTAACGCAGCAAAAGAGTTCTTGAAGAACCAAAAATATGCTACTTGGCACGATGCCACATTCTGGTCGGTGCGTACCAAGAGAGACAACATGGCCTTGGGGCTGGGCGAGTGGGAGCAACTGCGCGAGAAAGCGTCGCAGATTAAGCGCCATACCATCACCCATCTGGATGAGTATCTCGACCAGTTTGCCACCAATGCCGAGAAAAACGGATGTATCGTTCATTGGGCGAAGGATGCCGATGAGTTTAATGAGATCGTCTATGGAATCCTGAAAGACCACAATGTAAAGAAGATCGTGAAGTCGAAGTCGATGCTCACCGAGGAGTGCGAGATGAATCCTTACTTGGAGGCGCATGGAATAGAGGTGGTAGAGACCGACCTGGGCGAGCGCATCATCCAGCTGAAAGGACAGAAACCCAGCCATATTGTGATGCCAGCCATCCACCTGAATCACGACGACGTAGGTGAGCTGTTCGAGGAGAAACTGGGAACGGAGAAGGGCAACCACGACCCCACGTATCTTACCTATCAGGCACGTCTGAGCCTTCGTAACGAGTTCCTCACAGCCGACGCAGGTATGACTGGAGGAAACTTCGGTATTGCCGAGACAGGCGACATCGTGGTCTGCACCAACGAGGGTAATGCCGACATGTCGACCTCATGTCCTAAACTGCACATTGCCGCCATCGGACTGGAGAAGATTATTCCTAACTACGACTCGCTGGCCGTCTTCCAGCGCATGCTCTGCCGCGCCGGTACGGGTCAGCCAACCACCACGTTCACCTCTCATTTCCGCAAGGCACGCCCGACAGCCGAGCCTATGCACATCGTATTGGTCGACAACGGCCGTAGCGAGTGGGTTGCCAATCCCGAGCATTGGGAGGCGCTGAAGTGTATCCGTTGCGGCTCATGCATGAACACCTGTCCTGTATACCGCCGTTCGGGTGGATATAGTTACAGCTACTTCATTCCTGGTCCTATCGGCATCAATCTGGGAATGTTGCGCGACAAGCAGAAACACAGCGGAAACGTGAGCGCATGTACGCTCTGCCTGAGCTGCCAGACGGTTTGTCCGGTGAAGGTAGACCTGGGCGACCAGGTGTACAAGTGGCGCCAGCAGCTGGATGAGTTCGGCACAGCCAATCCCGAGAAGAAGATGATGTGTAAGGGCATGAAGGTCCTGTATGGCAGCAGCGGCATCTACAATACCGCCATGAAGTTCGCTCCTTTGGCCAACATCGTGCCCAGCGGGCTGCTGAACTGCGGCCTGAACCCGTGGGCTGAGGGCCATAAGATGTTCAAGTTCCCGAAGAGCTCATTCCAGGAGTTGTGGCGCAAGGGAAAAGTGAAGTAATAGGCATTAACTGATCATTGACAATTACAGGCACGTTTTCAATACAAGACGATTGAAAGACGCTGAAAGCTAAGGATTGTCATGAAGCATTAAGAATTAAGCAATTAAGTAGTATGAGTAAAAAAGAAGATATTCTGTCAAAGTATAGAAGTAACGTACGACAGAAATTTGACATGCCCGACCTGACCGACATCAAGGGCATCACTTATCCCGACCCGCTGGCTCAGTTCATCTCGATGACCGAGACCGTAGGAGGAAAGGTGGTTGAAGTAAAGGATGGCGAAGACATTAATGAAGTGATTCGCAGACTCTATCCCGATGCCAAGGAGATTGCCAGCAACCTGCCGGAGATTACCATCGCTACCCGTAATCCCGATACCATTGGGTCGCCACAGGCGCTCAACGGCACCGACGTGGGTGTGATCCGCGGTATGTTCGGCGTGGCCGAGAATGCCTGCGTGTGGATTCCGCAGCAGATGGTGGAGAAGGCCGTATGCTTCATCTCCGAGAACTTGGTTATCTTGCTGAAGAAGAGCGAGATAGTGAATAACATGCACGAGGCCTACAAGCGCATCGAGTTCAACGACTACGGCTACGGAACGTTCATCAGCGGACCGTCGAAGACGGCCGACATCGCTCAGGTGCTGGTCATGGGAGCCCAGGCTGCACGTAGTGCAACAGTATTGCTTGTCTGATAGATATTCAAATATTTAAAACACGGAAAATGGAGTTATTTGGGCTTCATTTTCCGTTTTTTTTGTTAAAGTTTCTTTGAAAACACATTTTTTTTGTATTTTTGCAGCCTTGTAAAATACAAAAGAATAAGATATGACAAAGTCTGCTAAATTGTTCTGGAGCTTTTTCATGGTGATAGGCTTACTATCGTCATGCATCAAGGACGAGCCCCAGAATACAGAATGCGACATTGAGGCGGCAAGCATACATCTGGATACACCTGAGAATATTTTCTATAGCATTTCCGACACGCTGGTGAAGGTGCCGTCGACCGAGAACAACATCGTTTTTACGGTGCGTCGTAAGGCTGACGTGAGCAGCCTGGCACCCAGATTTGTGCTGACCCCAGGTGCTACGATAGTACCCGAGAACGGTTCGGTACAGGATTTCTCGAATGGTCCTGTGACGTATGTGGTCACCTCTGAGGACAAGGCTTGGAAACGCGAGTATAAGGTGGCGTTTACCCCGATGACCCGTATGATGAAAGATACGCTCGAGATCGACTTCGAGGATACGGAGATGGAGACCAAGACCGGCACTTACTACATCTGGAAGAGCCGCAACGAGGATGGTACGCTGGGCAGCGACTGGTCGACGGGTAATCCGGGATTCTATCTGAGCAACAGCAAGGCAGCCCCCGATGATTATCCAACCACCATGCTCGAGAATGGCTACAGCGGCAAGGCTGTGAAACTCGTAACCCGTGACACCGGTACTTTCGGACATTGGTTTAAGATGCCTATTGCCGCCGGTAACCTGTTCCTGGGTAAGTTTATCGTCGAGTCGGCATTGGTGAGCGCCCTTCGTGCTACGCAGTTTGGCATACCTTTCGATAAGCGTCCGAGCAAGATAGAGGGCTATTACACGTATCAGCCAGGCAGCCAGTTCATCGATAAGGATGCCCATGTGATAGAGAAGACCGACTGTGCTGACATCTATTCGGTGATGTATGTGAATCATGATGAGCAGGGAAATCCCGTCTACCTGTTTGGCGATGACGTGTTTACCAACCCAAACATTGTGGCTATTGCCCGCGTGAAGGACCTGAATCCTACCGATAACTGGACGCATTTCGAGGCCGAATATGTTTATCAGAAGGACATCGACCTTGACTTGCTCGAAAACTATGGTTACTCGTTCACAATCGTGTTCACGTCGAGTATCACAGGCGCCTCGTTCGAAGGTGCCGTAGGCAGTACCTTGTGTGTAGATGAAGTGCGGGTGTCTTTCTCAAAAGAAGAGTAATACGATGAAACGACTGATTATACTTTGTATGGCTGTTGTGACAGCCTTCCCGCTCTGGGCCGCTACAGGCTTGAGTGACATGAAATGGAATGTGCTCCTTGGATATAATATCGGCGGTACAGCTCCGCTCAGCATGCCTGCCCAAGTGCGGAAACTGAACAGCTTCACTCCTGTTGCAAACCCGAAAGTGGGAGTGGGCGCCTGCATTCCCTTGCAAGGCAATTGGGGAATTACCACCGGAGTGTATTTTGAGAACAAGGGACTGAAGGCCGGCATCACGGCAAAGGGCTACCACATGGCACTCGTGATGGACGAGTCGGAGATTGAGGGCGACTTCACCGGTCGCGTAGACATCAACGTGAAAGAGTGGATGTTCACGGTTCCTGTTATGGCTGCTTATCATGTATCTCCGAAACTGACGCTGAAGGCCGGCCCGTATGTGTCGCTGCTTACTGCCAGAGGCTTCGATGGTGATGCCTTTAGCGGCTACCTGCGTCAGGACAATCCCACAGGACCTAAGGTGGAGATGGCAGACAAAAACGGGAAACACGGAGTCTTTGAGTTTGACGAGAATATGCGCAAACTGCAATGCGGCGTGGGTGTGGGTGCCGACTGGGCAGTTGCCAGCCGTCTGGGCTTATGCTTCGACTTTACGTGGGGTTTGTCGCCCGTGTTCAAAAAAGATTTCACCACCATCAAGGAGACTCTTTATCCTCTCTATGGAACAATAGGTTTAACATATCAGATAAACAAATAAACGGACTATGAAGAAATTATTTACATTATGCCTTGTCGTGATGACAATGTTACCGGCTTTCGCCAAGGACTACACCGACCAGCTGGAAGTGATCGTCAATGGCCAGTCGGCAGTTCAGGAGGCTACCATCTCTGTGACGAAACAGGATGATGGGAGATATACCCTGAGCCTGAATAACTTCATGCTTCAAGCTGATGAGGGGCCGATGGGAATCGGAAATATCGTCCTGACAGATATCGAGGGCGTTGAGGCAGACGGAAAGACCACGATTAAGATTAACAAGGATATTGTTATTCAGGAAGGTAGCGGTCCTTCTGTCCCCTTCTGGATGGGACCTATGCTGGGCCCGGTGCCCATCAACACGGTTGCCGAGTTGCGTGGTGATAAGCTCTATGTGGTAATCGACATCGACATGATGTCATCGTTGCAGCAGATTATCAAAGTGGTGTTCGGCAACGGAGGCTATCAATTGCCTAACTCTGGTTTCGAGTCGTTCCACGATGATGGCAGTAAAGGCGTAGAACCGGTGGCTTGGCATTCGTTCAAGTCGGCAACGGGCAAGCAGGCTGGTATGGCATCCATTCTTGGAAATGGTGTTAATAAATCGGATGATACACGCCCGGGAAGTAAAGGTAAGAGTTCTGCTGTGGTAAACTCTGGTGCCTTCTCCCTTTTTAATGTTGTCGCAAATGGAACGATGACAACTGGACGCCTGAATGCTGGCTCTACGACTGCTGCAGACAAGAGTAACCATGCTTTCTTGGACATGAGCAAAACGGACGTGGATGCCAACGGAGATCCTTTCTATACAGTATTGAATGCTCGTCCCGACAGTATTGCGGTTTGGGTGAAGTTCACACAAGGAAAGGCCAATAGCGATCATCCTTATGCAACGATCTCAGCCATTATTACCGACGGTACTTATTATCAGGATCCGGAAGACAAGACCTATACAAATAAGGTGGCAGAAGCCCGTAATATAAAGATTGAGACAGTGGGTGGAAACTGGCAAAGACTGTCTATGCCATTTGTGTATTTTAGAAACATGGCCGAGCCTAAAGCCATATTGGTAACTGCTTCCACCAATGCTGATCCCGGAGAGGGTAGTGACGGCGACAAACTGTATCTTGACGACATTTCGCTGATTTACAACCATGCTCTTTACTCGCTCACGATTAAGGGACAGAAGGTGGAGTTGCAGGAAGGAGTAACAGAATATACTTTGGACGTAGATGGTGACATCTCGGAAGACGATATCGTGGCTACATCGAATGGTATGGGATCTACGATTGAGAAGAAAATCGAGAAAGAAGACTCAAAGACGGTGGTTACAGTTGTGGCGCTGTCTAATGACTTGAAGTCCAGTACTACCGCCAAGGTGACCATCAACAACTCTACGGGCATTCAACGCCCGATGGTTCCCGTTGCCGGTGGTGAGGAACTGTACGATGTGGACGGCAAGCGTGTCAAGGAGACAAAGGCCGGACGTATTTATATCAAGAAAGATGCCAACGGTTACACCAGGAAGGTGATTCGCCAGTAACCTGTCAGTTGCTGTTCGCAGTAGACAAATTCATGTCACACACGGTGCTGAGATGCGCTCGCCGTGTGTGACATTTTTTTATTTGTGAGAATCATTTCCTGATTCGAGTTTTTTTGTTATCTTTGTAATCGTAATACCAATCTATCCGTCTATGAGAAAGAACTGTGCAAAGCTCGTCTTGTTTGCTGCATTCGTATTGATGCACATACAACATGTATATGGACAATTCAATTGGCCCTATAAAATCAGTCAAGGTGTTATTGTGACCGAGGTTCCGCAGAGAGAGGCGGGGCAAGAGCATGCCTTGGGCTTGACTGTTCCGAAGATGGATGTTGTGCGCGTCGCATTTGTTGGATTAGGAATGCGTGGTCCGGGAGCCGTATCAAGATGGACTCATATTCCCGGAATACAGATTAT
The DNA here is from genome assembly GCA_016291595.1 of Prevotella sp. Classification (GTDB taxonomy): domain Bacteria; phylum Bacteroidota; class Bacteroidia; order Bacteroidales; family Bacteroidaceae; genus Prevotella. Next base: position 4,605 of record JAEEXN010000025.1, on the reverse strand, counting down.
GGCATTATGCGACTTTGAGCGCGAGCGTGCTGAGAATTGTCAGAAATATCTTCGAAAAGCCTCTATGCCTCCTGCTGATATCTACAGCGGAGAATATGGGTACAAGGAACTTTGCAAGCGGAAGGATATTGATGTCGTCTATATTGCTACCGATTGGCTGCATCACTTCCTGGTTGCGAAAGAGGCGCTGGAAAACGGCAAACATGTGGCCATCGAGGTTCCGTCGGCGATGAATATGTCCGAAATATGGCAATTGATTAATCTCTCCGAGCAGAAACGCCTTCATGTGATGATGCTCGAGAACTGCTGCTACGATTTCTTTGAGCTCAACTCATTGAATATGGCTCAGAAAGGACTCTTTGGTGAGGTAATCTACGTACAGGGTGCTTACCGGCATGAGTTGTCGCCCTATTGGGATGAGTATTGGAAAAAGAATGAGGATGACAAGTTGGGCTGGCGGCTGGACTACAATCAAAAATTCCGTGGTGATGTTTATCCTACACATGGTCTGGGACCGATAGCACAAGTGCTGGATATACACCGGGGCGACCGGATGCGCACTTTGGTGGCTATGGATACCAAGTCGTTCAATGGAAAAAAACTTGTTGAGAAGCGTACGGGCGAGGAGTGTAAAGAGTTTAGGAATGGTGACCACACCACAACCCTCATTCGCACGGAGAACGGAAAAGTGATAGAGGTGCATCATAATGTGATGACTCCCCAGCCATATAATCGAATGTATCAGCTCACGGGGACAAATGGTTTTGCCAATAAGTATCCCGTACAAGGCTATGCGTTCAGCACGAATGACATGAAGAAAGCTGGTGTTCCCGTAGCCGACAACCTGAGCGGACATGAGTACCTGAGTGAGAAGGACAAGCAGCAGCTGGTTGAGAAATATGAGAGTCCTTTAGTGAAAATCTATGGTCAGGAGGCCAAAGAAGTAGGAGGACACGGAGGTATGGACTTCATCATGGACGCCCGTCTGGTCTATTGCCTGCGCAACGGGTTGCCGCTCGATATGGATGTGTACGACCTGGCTGAGTGGTGCTGCCTTGCTGAATTAGGAAGTTTGTCGATGGACCACGGTAACCTGCCCGTTGAGATTCCCGACTTTACGCGCGGACATTGGAACGACACGAAAGGATACAGGCATGCTTTCGCCAGTCAGAAAGATGAGGAGGAAACGAAAGCAGCAGCTGTTGCGTTTACCAACAGCCTGAAAGAGCGGGGCGCGAAGTATTGGGCTCAAGTAGAAAAGAAAGAGGCGAAGCAAAGAAAAAAGATAAAGAAATAAAGCCTGTGTCTTAGGTGAAATACAAGTGATTTCCAATCAGCCATCAATTGGTCTGCAATTAGCCGATGAATTAAAGTCGAATTGGTTAATCAATTTGAGTGGAATTGGGCATTAGTTAGAACTTAATTGGCCATTAATTAGGGTTTAATTGGTCATCTGCTGAGATGTAATTAGTCGCTCATCCAATCATCATCAGTCCTTCTGGATTTGCAGAGACGCACTCTACGTTTCTGGAAGCGCACTCTGTGTTCGCAGAGCAATGCTTTAGAATGCTTAAACATCGTTCTGTGACGGTACTCTTAATGTTCAGACACGCTTTTGCCCTTTTATAGTTCCCATTGATAGATATCATAGCACAAGCCTCTTGCTCCGAAGCCCTCTTTTTGGAATACAAGCGTCTCGTTGAGTCCGCTGCCATCGGCATTCTCTGTGGAGCGCCCGAAGTCGAAATACGGATGATCCAGAAAGTCGTGGTGCATAATCTGCTCGTAAATAAGGTCGATAGCCCCCAGCTTCTTACCCTCCGGGGTGGCCGAACTATACTGGGCATGAACAACTTGGGAGGTTAAATAGAGCACCACACCACCCAGCACCTCATCATCGTGGACGGCTTGGTAAAGTACGATGTTCTCAGGGAATCGACTGTGGAGAAGTTCTATCTCCTGTAATGTGTGCACGGGCTTGATGCCGTATTTTCCACCCAGATTATCTGACAGGATTTGCCAAAACGTAGCATAGCTTTCAGACCGCTCAACATGAAGTCCTGCCTGTCTTGCTCTTGCCACACCGCGACGTCGCACACGTTCCCATCTTAATCCTGCATTTAGGAAAATGTTGGTGGAATAGTCGCGCGCAATGATGCGGGCCTTACACTCGTGATAGAGGGCATACAAGTCTTCCTCTGCCGACATGCGGTGATAAATCCAAGGAATACACTTGTAGACCACACGATGAAGTCCCAAACCTCGCAGATAGTCGTTTAACTGTCTGAAGAGCATTATTGTTTGCACCACCGTCAGCTGGGGACTCATCAGCAGCCCTCCATAGGTCAGCCCTTTGTGAGTATAGCAGGTATCGCCTTCGATGTGGGCCGGCAGAATGGCCAGCAGCCTGCCTGAAAAATAGAACATCAGCGAATGGTCTTGAAAGCGATGACTGTGATAGTCCATATAGTGGCGGTCGAAGAGGAATGTACCGTTCTTCGACGCCGCTATGAATGCATTCCATTCGTCAGCTTTCTGGGGTGAATACCTGACTATTTCGAACATCCCACGTAATCCAAGAATTCGCTGTAATCATAGATATAGTCATCTTCCTCGTAGAGTTCAGAGGCCAGTACGAGACAGACGGCACCCGAGGAGAAATCATCAAGCGTTCGCCAGATGCCAGTCTCAATTATGAGTCCTTGCCAAGGATGGTTGAGCAAGACGGTCTCCTGCTCTGTTCCGTTGTCGAGTGTGACGTGAAAAGAACCACTTAAGGCGATGACTAATTGCTTTAACCGCTTGTGAGCGTGGCCGCCACGGCTCTCTCCACCGGGCACATCATACACCCAGTATGCCCGTTTGATGTCGAACGGCACATCTTTCATCTGCTCAGCCACCGTCAAGTTGCCGCGCGGATCGCATATCTTTGGCAGGTTGATAATCTTTCCTATCATCTTATTCCTTTATTATACAAATGGTCCGAATCCTTCTTGATGACAAAAGTTCACGGAATGAGTCTATTTGAATCCTTTGCGTAACGTTCCTTATTATTTCATGGCTTGTTTCATCATCTGCCACTCAGGGGTTACGGCCAGACGGCGCAGGCTGTTGTCGATGCGCTCCATCATGGCTTCAGGTCCAAGACTGTTCTCATGGGCTATCTCGGCAAGCGACAACTGTTCGTGGCCCAATATGCCGAAATAGTGGAGCAAGGCTTCCTCGTCTTCCGGTTCCAACAGACACACCAGATGCTCCAGATAATGCTCCATCTGATGGGATACTCCTTCAGGCTGGTAGTGCAATCGTACGAGGAATGACTGTAGTTCTTTCGTCAGCTCGTCCATCAGCGGTTGGCGTACATGTTCTCGTAATACTTCTGATAATCACCGCTTGTGACGTTGTCAAGCCACTCTTGGTTGTCGAGATACCAGCGGACGGTTTTCTCGATGCCTTCCTCAAACTGTAACGACGGTTCCCATCCTAACTCACGTTGTAGTTTGCTGGAGTCGATGGCGTAGCGCAGGTCGTGGCCTGCACGGTCGGTAACAAATGTTATCAGACTCATGTCCTCGCCTTCCTCGCGTCCGAGAAGTCGGTCGACCGTATTGATGAGCACCTTGATGATGTCGATGTTCTTCCACTCGTTGAAGCCGCCGATATTGTAAGTCTCAGCCACTTTTCCCTGATGGAAAATGAGGTCGATGGCACGCGCGTGGTCCTCAACGAACAGCCAGTCGCGTACGTTCTCTCCTTTGCCATAGACGGGGAGAGGCTTGCGATGGCGGATGTTGTTGATGAAAAGCGGAATCAGTTTCTCGGGGAACTGGTACGGTCCGTAGTTGTTTGAGCAGTTGGTCACCACCACCGGCATACCGTAGGTGTCGTGGTAAGCACGTACGAAGTGGTCGCTCGCTGCCTTGGCTGCAGAATAGGGAGAATGAGGATTGTATTTGGTGGTCTCAACGAAGAACTTGTCACCGTAGGCCAGGTGATGCTCTGCGCTGGAGGCTGTCGTAGTGAATGGCGGCTCGATGCCCTCAGGGTGAGTCAGCTCCAACGCACCGTACACCTCATCGGTAGAAATGTGGTAGAAGCGCTTGCCTTCATACCGTTCGGGCAGGCTCTCCCAATAGAGTTTGGCAGCCTGCAGCAGCGAGAGCGTTCCCATCACGTTGGTCTTGGCAAACGTAAACGGGTCTTTGATAGAGCGGTCTACATGGCTTTCGGCAGCCAGATGGATGATGCCGTCCACTTTCTTTTCCTGCATCAGCTGGTAGAAGGCGTCAAAGTCGCAGATGTCCATCTTCACAAACTCGTAGTTGGGCGCATCCTCAATGTCCTTCAGATTCGCCAGATTACCCGCATATGTCAACTTGTCAAGATTGATAATGTGGTATTCCGGATACTTTTTCACAAACAGGCGCACCACATGGCTGCCTATAAAGCCGGCACCGCCGGTAATTACGATGGTCTTCATATCTATTGCTTCTTGTTTACTTTTTTTCAAACTTTTTCTTGTATACCCATTCAAGTCCGTGAACAATCAGACTGACAAGAATCGATTGGAATATCAGGAACCCCCATTGAATCTCTTTTCCTGTC
>JAEEXN010000115.1 GCA_016291595.1 Prevotella sp. | reverse complement strand
AAGGTGCTAAGTTTGAGGTTCCACAGGGAACTCCCGAGGAGAACGCCAAGCTCGATGCCAGCTACGAGCACCTCTGCAAGATGCGCGACGAACTGGTTACATTGAACATCGTTCCTCCCATCGCTGAGTGGAACAAGATTAACCCGAACCTCTAAGCAACGGTTATATATTAATAAAGGAACGGCCCGATGGGTCGTTCTTTTTTTATCCCAACCAGACCCGTTGGGCCGCTGATGACAAAAGAAGTCTATGCGGATAGGGAATGGAAGATTTTTAACCTCTTGTCTTTTCGATGGGACTTTCGCTTGGAGACAAAAAGAAAAATAAACTTTTCTTTTGCATTTCGCTCACTTATTCGTATCTTTGCAGAAAATTAGCCTTCCCTGTTTACGTCTGGGTGGAAGGCTTTCAAATACGCAAATTAACACTTTTCTAAGGCTATCACTGCAGTGAGAGAGTCCTATCACTGGAGTGAGAGAAAGCTATCACTGGAGTGATAGACTTCCCATTTGTGCCTGTTTGTACCTTGAACGATGGCTATGTGTACCGCAAAACATGCTTGATTGTACCGCAAAACATGTCTGAATGAACCGCAAAACATGCCTGATAGTCCACCTCAGACCATAGCTGACGGTATGTGGGATATACCTAAGGAATGGTCTACTGTCTCTTTATGTTCCCATCAGATTACTTTTTGGAAGGAAACGGCAACTCTGCCGCACATTGAAACGGCAGTTTGAAACCCTTCCAACTCCCCAAGTGGGGGAAGAAATGGGGTGTCCCGCTAATTAGATTTGGCGTAATCGGCAGGACGAATGCCAAACTGTTTGTAGAAACACTTGGAGAAATAAGAAGGATTGGAGAATCCCACCATATAGGCGGTTTCGCTGACGGAGTGGCCGCCTTGCTGCAGCAGTTGTGCGGCGCGCTTGAGTCTGATGAGCTGTATCATCTCGTTGGGAGTGATGTCTGCCAGCATCTTGATTTTCGCGAAGAGGCCGCTGCGGCTAATGTTTAGCTTGTTGGCAAGGAAGGCAACATTGAGTTCGGGATTGTCGAAGTTCTCCTCAATGACGCTCCTCATCTGCTCGAGGAACTGATTGTCGGTAGGATTGGGGGCTATCTGGGTGACGGGCTCAAGGGGCTGCGACGTAAACCGCTCGATGATACGCTTGCGCATAAGGAGCATATTACGGATACAGCCTTTGAGGTATTGTGGCGAGAAGGGTTTCTCGATATAGGTATCGGCACCCACATCCATGCTCTCAATCTTTGAGTCGTCGTCGGTCTTGGCGGTGAGCATGATGAAGGGGATATGACTGGTGAGCGGGTTGCTCCGAACGCGGCGGCAGAACTCGGCACCGTCCATGCGCGGCATCATCCAGTCACTGACGATGATGCTGATCTCATGGTGGGCAAGCATGTCGAGAGCTTCTATTCCGTCGTTAGCTGTCACAATGTTATAGGTATCGCAGAAATTGCTGGAGAGGAAATGGACCATGTCCTCAGAGTCGTCGACAATGAGCATGGACGGCAGCTGACTGCTGTCGGTCTTATTGCTTTGTGGTTCCTGGCTCTCGCTTTCTCGTTTCACGCTGTCTGATACCGGCAGCGGGGTGCTCGCGCTCACCACATCTTGTTGTTGCTTTACGGGCAGGACGATGGTGAAGGTGGTGCCGCGACCTATCTCCGACTCAACGGTGATGTCGCCGTGATGCAAGTCGACGATGTTCTTCACAATGTTTAGTCCAATGCCTGTACCAGGCTTATTGTTTTGCGCCTGGTAGAAAGGCTCGAAGATGCGTTTGATGTCCTTCTCGCTGATGCCGACACCATTGTCGCTGACAACGATGCGGAAGTGTTCGCCGTCGGGTTCCGCTACGCACTGCAGCAGCACGTCGTCCTTAGTGTATTTAATGGCATTGGTGAGCAGATTACTGACCACTTTGGTCATGGCCTCGCTGTCGATGATGGCGGTAAAGTGCTCGTCGGGATAGACAACATTGAACTGTTTTCCACCCTGCTGAAAGGTAGGGGCGAACCGCTCGCTGACAGACTGGATGAGCTGGTAGATGTTCTGCGGCGCAAAGGTGAGGGAGAGGCTGTTCTGCTCGACCTTCCGGAAATCAAGCAGCTGGTTCACCAGCTCGAGCAAACGGTGGGCATTTCGGTCGATGATTCGCAAATCGTCGGAGGGTGTGCCTTTCTTCATCATCTTCTCCAGGGGACCGATGATGAGCGAGACGGGCGTTCGTATCTCGTGGGCTATCATCGTGAAGAATGTCAGACGGGCATCGCGCACCTCTTTCTCCTTCTCTGCATTCAGGCGGTCTATCTCCTGCTGGTGCTGCAGTTCGGCGCCCTTCAGCCGCAAATGGACATAGAGCCAGAGGAGGGCTGCTATCAGCAGGAGGTAGAACAACTTGGCATACCAGCTCCACCAGAAGGGCGGATGCACCACTATCTTCAGTGCCGCCTCGTTGGTAGACCATACTCCATCGTTGTTGGTGGCCTTGACGCGAAAGGTATAGGTGCCTGCCGGCAGATTGGTGTAGGTGGCACGGTTCTGGTTGCCCACATAGTTCCAATCACGGTCGAAACCTTCAAGCATATAGGCATATTGGTTCTTCTCTGGCGAGCAATAGCTCAGCGAGGCAAACGAGAATGTCACCATCCGGCCGTCGCTATAGCCGAGTGTCAGTTCCTTGGTCTGTGACAAGTCGAGCGGGAGCCCTTCTGCCGTATATTCCTCGCGGTTCATGACGCTCATACCAGTAATATAGACAGGCGGCATCACATGATTAGCCTTGATCTGATAGGGCATGAAACTGTTGAAGCCACTGGTGCTACCAAAGTAGATTCTGCCGTCGCTGGCCTTCAGAACTGAGTTCGGCTGGAACTGCTCACTCACCAGTCCGTCGTGAAGTGTGAAGCGTTGTGTCTGCGGACGTGTCAGCGTCTTGTCGCCCGCCTTCGTGTCGTCGGCTCCCGGCTCATATCTGACGATGCCCCGCTCCGTCGAGAGCCACAGGGCGCCGTTGTCCTCAATGATACCCATGATGTTGTGGCTGGGCACTTCGAGGTGGATGCGATCAAAGCCATCCCGTTTTGCGTCGTAGCGGCAGAGGCCGTCGAGCGTGCCTATCCACAGTTGTCCTCGCTCATCCACCAGCGTACAGTTCACTTGGTCGCTGGCCAATGATGCCGGGTCTTTGTCGTTGTGCAGATACTGTTTGAGCCGTTTGTCCTTGATACCACAGCGCCACAGGCCGCCTCCCTGCGTCGAGAGCCAGAGATAGCCGTTCCAGTCTTCGTCGATGTCGATGATCATGGCATCTGTCTTGCCGATACGCTCAAAATGGTTCTCCGTACGGTTGTAGAGGTTCAGACCTTCCATTGTGCCCACCCATGTCCAGCCGCGTATGTCGGTGTAGAGGGCATAGCAACTGGAGTTGTCGAGCGAGCGGGGATCCTGGCTCTGCATATACTGGCGCAGGACACCCGTTTCGATGTTCAGCACCAGCACGCCATTGGTGTAAGTGCCCACCCATAGCTCGTCGCCACTAATACTGAGGGCATGAGCATTCTGATGGGCCAACATGTCTTGATGGGGGAAACTGACAAACTGTCGTTCCTTCGGACTGTAGCACATCAGTCCGCCATCGTCACTCGCTATCCAGATGCGGCCGTATTTGTCCTCACAGAAGCGGGAAATGACATTACCGCGTAGCCCCGTGCCGATAGAGAAGGCCTCAAAGCGCTTGCCTACAGGAGAGATATAATGGACACCACCGTAGAACGTTCCAGCCCAAAGACCGCCCTCGTTGTCGGTAGTGAATGAATATACGAACCTGTCGTGCAGTCCGTTACGCGGTATCTGGAGTTCGTCGTAGAGACGCCGCCACTGCCGGCTTTTAGGGTAGTAACAGATGACTCCGTCGTCGCAGCCAATGCAGATGGAGTAGTCGTCGGCAGCCGCATTCTGCTCGCCCGTCAGATGGCGTTCGTAGAGAGCATGGATATGGTTGCCCACTTTGGCAAGGGCGGGCGAAAGCACCTGCTCCAACCGGCCATCGCTGTGCATGAGCAGCAAGCCGCTCTCCCACGTGCCGAGCCACATCTGCCCGTCGTGGGTCTGCAGCATACGCAATGCCTCGTAATTGCCCTCGAACTGTAAAGCTACGGGGTCGAACTGGTCGTGCAGCCGGTTCAGCCTGAGCACAACGGGCGTGCCCCAGTTGGTGACTGCCCATATCTGGTTGGTCTGGTCAACCAATATCTGGGCAACAGAGCGCGGGCCTCGTTTCAGCGGGTAGTGCTTGACTTTCGCAGTCTCAGGGGCATACTGCCAGATGCCGTCGTTCATGGTGGCCACCCAAAGCGAGCCGTCCTTGTCGAACGAGAGGTTGCTCACCATGGAATGGATGTCCATGGGCAGGCGCTCGAATTGCGTGCTGGCTATGCGAAGGGCGAAGACTCCCTTCTCCGTTCCCACAAACATCTCCTTCTTGCCCGGCAAGAGGGCGGTGATATATTGGTTGACGCCGAGCTCGGGTATCTTGAAATGAAGAATCTGAGTGCCGTCGTAGCGGCAGAGGCCATTGTCGGTTCCCAGCCAGATGAATCCGAAGGGATCTTGCACGATGTTGCGTACAGCATTGGCAGCCAACCCGTCGTTCATCGTGATGTTGCGATAGCGATAGTCGGCTCTTGCCGAAGGGGGCAAGAGAGACAGCAGCGTGGTGAGCAGAAACAGGATGCGACTCTTCATGTTACAAAAATAATAAAAAATGACGAAACGAGCAGAATGTGTTGGTCTTTTTTCGTGCTATGCCACTATTTTGCACTCACCCGGAACTTGTAGGGAAACGTTTTCAAGTTGGCTTTCGGGGCGGGGTTCTCTTCGGTGGGCATGGGAATTTGGTAATGGCTCATGGGGGCACCCATCACGATGAGATAAAGATGGTGCAAACGTTGACCCTTCGGCACGTCGAACGTCGTTGCGTTGATCTTGCTGTAGATGCTTTCCCCGCTTTCGGTGATGCCCACAAAGCCATAGCGAAGGTTGTCGCCACGCAACCGCAAGCTAAAACTGGCTGAATGCAAGTCCACCATGTCGTCGAGCTTCATGGCGTGGAAGCCATATTCCTCGAGCCCCGTCTGCGGTACATACCATCCGTCGCTGTCCCCTGTCAGCGGCGTGTCGAAGGTGCAGGCATAGCGGCGTGTCTCTTTGCGTGCATGACTGAAGTCAAAGTTCACCAAGTGCTGGTAGCCACGGAACATCTCGTCGCAGAATTCACTCTGCGTCAGTCCGAACATGCGCTTATAGGTCATCACGGGGTCTTCACCTTTACGGCCCTGGCGGTAGAGCTCGGCTATCGACTTCCGTCCGTGCAGGTCGCTCCACCACTGGATGACATAGGGCGAATGGTAGATATTGTCGAGATGGAGGTATGCCTTGTGGGTGAGCTTCTTGAAAGCCTCGAAATGATAGTTCTCGTCGGTCAGCCAATCGGGATTCACCTGCCAGAGCATCCACTGCGACGTCATCTCGAAGAACCCTGAGCCACCCCAGGCATCGCCGACACTGTCGGCAGGAATCTGCAACTGGAAACTGTGGCCGAGTTCGTGCGCCATGCAGTTCATCTTTTCGTCCTGTATGCGGTTAGGAGCTACCCACAGCGCACCGATGAAGTCGTCGTACGTACCGCCGTAGGCCGTGCCCTCAAGGGAGTACATCACCATGACCATCATCTTGTAGCGGTCGCATTTCGACCCGGGCTTTGCGAACTCCAGCGTGTCGCGGAAGAAGTGGTAGAACGCCTGCACCCGGTCGCGGAGGTTCTCGAGGTTGAAGCGCATCGGTTTGCCTTCAAGGTCAGGGCCGGAGATGATTCCGCCCTGTGAATGTTTGTCAAAGCCGCGTTCCCACATGAAGATGAGATCGTCGGTTTCGATGCTCCGCGCAAACGACCACTTTGACGTGTCGGCATGCAGGTCCATCGCCCGGAGTTCCTCGGGGATGTATATCTTTTTCTGGGCTGTTGCACTCATGCATAACATGGCGATGAGCACCAACGTAATAATCCTTCTCATATATCGGTTTCCTGTCTGTGTTTGTTTGTGTCAGTTGCCTGCCGGATAGTTATTCACCAGCTTATCCATAAAGGCCACCCTCGACTGAAGCCATCGCTCCATACGGTCGATTTCCGTGGCATAGTCCTTGTCGATGGGCCATCGCTGGGCGTTGCGCTCCATGGCCTCGGCAGCCACTATGGCATAGCGCTTTGTCTCGGGCCAGAACTCGCTCATGACCCTCGGGCTAATCTCTTTCCAACGTGCCTTCACCTTACTGACGAACTGGCGGCTCTTCCACATGTCGGTGAAGAAACTGGGCACGTAGGTGTAGTCACTGATATGGCGTGCCGGGTCGGTGCCAAGCACCGTCTCCCGATAATCGGTGAAGAACGTGTGGCCCGTTCTCATCTGTCCCCAGTCGAAGTCGAAACCGGCATCGAAGTCCCAAAGCGGACCGAAGGTCCACAGTGCCCCATCGCCCTCATCTCTATAGAGATAGATGCTGCGTGGTGCAGCCACCTCAACGTTGTAGACCAGCTCCTGAATGAGCAGATAGTCGATCATCACGCCGATATCCATCACCTTGGCGAGCGCATCGTAGTCGTGGATCAAGATTAAGTTCTCTATCTCGCTTAGGGCATTGCGGGCATCGCTGACCAGCGTTTCGGGCGTGGCATAGTCTTCAGCCTCAGGACTTTTCACACAGACGGGCATTCTGTAGACTTGCGACCAGAAGTTGTCGCCCGCTCCGGGTGCCTCTTCCGGTCCGTCATCAACATCAAGCGACAACAGCCAGCCTTTCTTGCTGTTGATGTTCACGCGGGTCTTGCTCTGCTCCACCTGTTCGGTCAGCATGTAGAGGCCTTTGTAGTCGCCGTTAAGCGTCAGTTCCACGAAACGCGTGTGGTTGGTATAGGGAATGCCCAGACTGCTGCCCATCTCGAAGACGAAGGTGTTCATCAGATGGGTCGGGTCGCGGTAATTGGCGAGCATCACCCAGTCTTTTTCTTCGGCAAGGCCCAGAATGGCTGCCTTCTCGTCGAGTTTCAGCCGGTAGGGTTTCTTGGGATACCACTCCCACGTGGAGTTGCCTCGTCCGCGGATGCGTCCCCGGCCCTCGTAGTCCCATTCGTCGTTGTCCGACTCTATCTTGATGTTACAGCCACGATAGTCTGTCTTGCTGGTCACGGCCATGTTGTTGTCTACGTCGATGGTGATTTTTGCTACTTGATATTTAGGATCTGTCGGTTTGGGCTCATATTTTCTGATTCGCGTAATCTCAATGGCATAGAAGGTAAGTGAAGTCATCGACCGGCGATTCAGCTCGGTACGCAGCGTGCGGTACTTGCCGCTGATGACGACTGTCTCGTTCTGAAGAGGCTCCCACTCGTCTTTCATGTTTGACACCGTGACGATGGCACCTTCCTCGTCGCCACCTCCCATGAAGGGGTTCTCCTGCCCGCGGTCGAACTTTATTTCCCATTGACTCCCACCCTCGTCGGTCACCAGCTGGCAGCGGAAGTCGGTCAGCTCGTGCTCTGAGGTGTCTTTGGGGTAAATGATAGTGACATCATCGTCGGGCTCCGGTTCCTGCTCGTCGCTGTTGCTTGAACAACCAGCCAAGAGCAGTGTCAACAGACTAAAAAGTAAGATTTTCTTCATTTCTTTGCATTCAATAAAAAGCACATCTACCATTAATAGCGGGAGCGAAACCCGACAAAAGTCACTGGCTCCGCTCCCAAACCTAAAAAACGGTATTTTAGAAGATCATGTTAATGGTAAGCACGGCCTTATACT
>JAEEXN010000114.1 GCA_016291595.1 Prevotella sp. | reverse complement strand
CCCGCCATCCACTACACCATGGGCGGTATCTGGGTAGACTACGAGCTGCAGACCTCTATCAAGGGTCTCTTCGCTATCGGTGAGTGTAACTTCTCTGACCACGGTGCTAACCGACTGGGTGCTTCGGCTCTGATGCAGGGTCTGGCCGATGGTTACTTCGTGCTGCCTTACACCATCCAGAACTACCTCGCCGATCAGGAGATTTGGCCGCGTATCTCTACCGACCTGCCTGAGTTCGATGAGGCTGAGAAGGGCGTACAGAAGGAGATCGACCGCCTCATGGGCATTCAGGGCAAGCGCTCTGTTGACTCTATCCACAAGGAACTCGGCCACATCATGTGGGAGTATGTAGGTATGGGTCGTACAGCTGAAGGTCTGAAGACCGGTCTGGAGAAGATGAAGAAACTGCAGAAGGAGTTCGATACCAACCTCTTCATTCCTGGAAAGAAGGAAGGCCTGAACATCGAGCTCGACAAGGCTATCCACCTGCGCGACTTCTTCACCATGGGTGAGCTCGTTGCTCACGACGCACTCTCTCGTAACGAGTCTTGTGGCGGCCATTTCCGCGAGGAGTATCAGACGGAGGAAGGCGAGGCCAAACGCGACGACGAGAACTACTTCTATGTAGGCTGCTGGGAGTATCAAGGCGAAGGCAAGGATCCCGAGCTGATCAAGGAGCCGCTTGAGTATGAGGCAATTAAGGTACAAACACGTAACTACAAGAATTAATATGCAAGCCGAATGTGCAGAGCCAAGCTTGCTTGAGCTCTGCTGAGGCGAAGCTTTTAATCATCGAAGATCATAAAATTATGGCAAAGAATATTTCATTTACAATTAAGTTCTGGCGTCAGAACGGACCGAAGGAAAAGGGACACTTCGACACCCACGAGATGAAGAATATTCCCGACGATACCTCATTCCTCGAGATGCTGGATATCCTCAATGAGGAACTCATCAACGAAGGCAAGGAGCCTTTCGTGTTCGACCACGACTGCCGCGAGGGTATCTGCGGTATGTGCTCTCTCTACATCAACGGTACTCCACACGGAAAGACCGAGCGCGGAGCTACTACCTGTCAGCTCTACATGCGCCGCTTCAACGACGGTGACGTTATCACCGTTGAGCCATGGCGCTCTGCTGGTTTCCCCGTTATCAAGGACTGCATGGTAGACCGTAACGCCTTTGATAAGATCATCCAGGCCGGTGGTTACACCACCATCCGCACTGGTCAGGCTCAGGATGCCAACGCCATCCTCATTCCCAAGCAGAATGCCGACGAGGCTATGGACTGCGCCAGCTGCATCGGTTGCGGTGCCTGCGTAGCTGCTTGTAAGAATGGCTCGGCCATGCTCTTCGTCAGCTCGAAGGTCAGCCAGCTGGCACTCCTGCCACAAGGCCGTCCCGAGGCTGCCAAGCGTGCCAAGGCTATGATGGCCAAGATGGAAGAGCTCGGCTTTGGTAACTGCACCAACACCCGAGCATGCGAGGCCGTCTGCCCGAAGAACGAGTCTATCGCCAACATCGCCCGCCTGAACCGCGAGTTCATCAAGGCTAAGCTGGCCGACTAAGGATTTACCTTTTATATAATAAGAGCGCTGCAGACTATACCTGTGGCGCTCTTTTTGTTTTGCGGGTAACCATCTCCCTTTTTTGTTTAGCTAGTTTCTCCATGAAGCTTTATCTTTTTGTTACTGTTTCGCTGGAATCCAAGAAAAAACTGTATTTTTGCATAACGGAAAACGGTATGGATAGAGCTACTTTTGAAAAACAAAAACCATTTGCTGGAAAGAAGAAACCTTCGATGCTGCGACGCTGTGTGGACAATGACTACACGGCACGGCGGATATACTTGGTGACGATGGTGACTGAAGGGCGGAAACCGCTCTTAGGAATGGTGGTGGGGAGCAGTGATGCGGTAGAGCCATCGCCAGACGCACCCCACATCGAGTTGTTGCCACTGGGCAGGGCGGTGGAGGAGATTTGGAAAACAATAGGCAGCCATCACCGGGAGGTGAAGGTGGTGGCCTTACAGATGATGCCGGACCACCTTCATGCCATCCTTTTTGTAAAAGAGAAGATGGAGAAACCGCTGGGAAAGGTTCTGCTGGGTGTCAAGCAGGCTTGCAACCAAGCGTTTAGGCAGATGATGCCTGTAGAGGTTGTTGCTGTGGCACAGCAACATGCCAAGGCGAGTCGTGATAACGGGCTGCTCTTCGCCAAGGGTTTTAACGACCAGATATTGCTTCGGGACGGTCAGCTGGAACGGTGGCTCAACTATCTGAAGGACAACCCTCGACGACTGCTGATGAAAAGGGAGTATCCCGACCTCTTCCGCGTACAGCGAGGACTGCATTATGGCGGTATTACTTTCTCAGCCATCGGTAACCGGTTCCTCTTAGAGCGGCCGTTCAAGCTGCGTGTGCAGTGCTCAAGGAGCATCTCCGAGACAGACTTGCAGGCAAAACTCGCTGCCTGTTTGCAGGCGGCGCGACAAGGAGCGGTGCTGGTGTCGCCAGCTATCTCGAAGGGCGAGAAGTCCATCATGCGGGCAGCCTTTGACGAAGGGCTTCCGCTCATCTATCTGCAGGAGAACGGCTTTACCGATTTGGCGAAGCCAGGTGGGCAGCGAATGGATGCTTGCGCCCGAGGACAACTGCTGATCCTTGCTCCTTGGGACCATCATAACGAAAAGGTAACAATCAAGCGGGAACAATGCCTCATGCTGAACGATATGGCAAAAGCCATTTGCGAAGGAGGCTAAAGATGGAGGGGCTGGAGTTTGAGGGGGCTTGAGTTTGTTGCTGTGGCACAGCAACATGCTAAACAGCAGCCTGTCAACACCGGCAATGAAACACCTCTACCCAAGGCTTTCTCTATTCGCGGGGCAATTATAAAAAACACAGACTCTCCATGCATCGTTTTGCGCGACGAGGCGTTATAATGAATAACAAACGTGCAACTTTCTGCTCCTTTTTTGCGATTCTGTAGAATATTTTGTATTTTTGCATGTTCATCATGATAAACATAGATGTGAAACATGTTCATGCAAAATAAGACGATGATGGAAGAGATAGAAGGAAAGAACGGTCGGAAAGTAGCCATAGACCTTAGAAAGGCCAATCTGTTTGCTATCGTGCTTTTCGCGATATCGGCAGTGGTGTTCATGGTTCCCTATTTCCTGATTTGGATGGGCAAAGGCACGGAAAAGTCCGATGGAACCGACTTTTTCAGCACTCATCAGGGCTTATGTCTTCTCATAGGCTTTGTCGTAGGTATTGTTGTCCATGAGCTGATTCACGGGCTGACATGGGCATGTTATGCCAAACGGGGCTGGAAGAGCATCAGCTTTGGTGTCATTTGGAAATATCTGACACCCTATTGCCATTGTGATGAGCCAATGAGAATCCGTCCTTATCAGGTGGCCTGCCTGATGCCGTTTGTGGTGCTGGGCGTGATTCCTTCTGTTGCCGGACTGGTCATCGGCAGTCTTCCTTTGATCATCTTCGGTGTTTTGTTCATTGCCGCAGCAGCCGGCGACATCTGGATGGCCTGGTTGCTGACCAAGGAAAATCCCCGCAGTATGGTGCTCGACCACCCGAGTGAGGCAGGTTTTTATGTTTTTGATGAATCGACGGAGTGAGAGGCGTTGTCCTTCCGCTGGTATTTATTAATAAGGAGTCAGACAGATGATGAGGTTTTTCGCTTTTTTGTTGGTCTTTTTAGGGGTCACCACCTATGCACAGAAACCGCTAGTGATGCCCGAGCCGTTGCGACAAGGCGATACCATAGCCATCATCTCACCGTCCAGCACGCCCGATACCGCTGTTGTCGTGAAAGGATGTGAGGCGTTGCAGGCATGGGGGTATGTGCCTGTTGTGGGTCCTCACGCCCTTTGTTTCGACCATGGTTTTGCCGGAACCGCCGACGAACGGGCCTCCGATCTGCTGTGGGCGTTGCGCGACCCTTCTGTGCGTGCCATCCTGTGCAGTCGTGGCGGCGATGGTGCCGTTCAGTTGTTGATGCGAGTTCCACTGAATGATTTTGCCGACCATCCTAAATGGCTGATGGGCTTCAGCGACGTGACGGCCCTGCATAGTGCTCAGGTGTCGGCAGGCGTGATGAGCATCCATAGCACTATGTGTGAGGGACTGTCGATGAACACTCCTGTGCGCGACTCCGTCAACGCCATGCTTCATGACATTCTGCAAGGCCATCTGCCCACCTATCGTGTCGATTCCCATCCCCTTAATCAGACGGGCGAGGCTTCTGGCGTGCTTGTCGGTGGCAATATGTCGGTGTTTTGCGGTCTGGCAGGGTCGGAATACGATTTTCTGAACCGTGCTGACGAGGGCTTGATCCTGTTCATTGAAGACACCGGCGAGGCCATGTCGAAGGTCGACCGCATGCTCCATCTGCTCGAGATACGCGGTATCCTGTCGCAGTTGCGCGGTATCATCGTCGGTCATTTCTCGAAATACAAAGCTCCTGAAAGTGGGTTCAGTGATATGTACGACATGCTTCATCACTATCTGCAGCATTATCCCATTCCTGTATGCTACGATTTCCCCATCGGCCATCACAGCGGGCTGAACCTGCCGATGGTAGAGGGGTGCAACATCCGGCTTTCCGTTCGTGACGATGGAACGACCGTGGAGTTCCTGAGACCATCGTCTAAACACTAAGAAAACGCAGTTCCTTGAGCCTCCGTTTCGTTGCCGGAAATGTCGGTTCACCGGTGCCTTGGCTATGGCTGTCGGTGCGTGGTGCGCTTCGCTAAGAATATTTGCGTTTAGTTTTCTTGGTCGATTGCGTGAAAAACACTACTTTTGCAAAATCATTATAGAGATATCGTTTTATCATGCGAAAAATAGTAATTATGTGTGTGGCTGCCTGCCTGTTGGCCGGTTGCCATATGAACGGCCGACAGTCCGACGGAAAAGAGGCCGATGGAATGGATAAAAATGGCGAGCTGACCGAGTCTTTCGACCCGAAAGCCGACTCTTTGGCCGTCTGTGGCTGGGTGAAGGGTGTCTACAAGGATGTGTTTGATGCGTACCTGCGTCATATCAACGACATAGAAATCCCCAGTGCCTCCGTTTTCGACAAGAAATATTTCTCTGAAGACTACCTGCAGCTCGACTCGCTCATCAGTGCCATCGACTCGAAAGAGACCGGAATGGTGGGCTTTCGTGATGCTGACCACTGGATTCAGGGGCAGGACTGGTGTGAGGATCTGGCGTGCAAGATAGAAAATGTCCGCAATGATCCCACTGCGGCTACGGTCTATCTTACCATCACTAACTGCAATGGTCAGCAGCCTGTCTGCTTGGAGCTGAAGAAAGAAGGTAAAGAGCAGTGGTCTATTACTGACATGCTCACGAAATCCGACTCTGACGAATGGGTGTCAGAGCGTGAGCAAATGCAGAAATATATCGATGAAATGGGGGAAAAAGCTGGAGAATGATCTGCGTGTAGCAGTTTCATACTCTTCCGTCTACACCACCTTCCACACATTCAGCACAATACCCTTGAACTCCCTGCTGAACTCCGGCTCGCACACGAAGATGGCATTGTTGAGCCAGGCATAACGGCTGTCTATAGGTGCCTCGAACTGTGGTGCGGCCTTGAAATAGAACTGTGGCTGGCCGTTTGCGTCTTTTCCATTGTAGATAATTCCGCGGTTGCGCACATGGATGTACACGCCGTCGTCGGTCTTTATTGAATAGATAGCCTCCAGTTCGGTGCGGTTTCCCTCACGATTGGCCAGCTGATAGTCAGCACCCCCGTTCAGAATCGTACCCTTGACGAGCGGTCCCTCGAATGTTCCACCCGTGATAGGAATCACAATACGTCGTCCGTGCTGCGTGTCACCGACGGCATAGGTCTCGCCAAGCGTCACTCTCAGTTGCATTGCGAACTCCAGTTTCGGGGTGTTCGTGGGGGGATAGGTCTGGGCGTTGAGGCCGACGGCACCTATAACCAATGCGATAAACAGCAGTATTCTTTTCATCATCTTTAGGTTTTTGTTTCTGCAAATATAGGAATTATATCGAAGAAACGGAAGATTATGAAAGCTGATTTTCGAAAAAGTTATTATTTTTATGTATCTTTGCAACATGATGAAAACGGCAAAAGAGGTCATCCTGTATATGGAGTCGCAGCGCGATGAGCGTCAGCGCGAGATACTGATGGGGTTTTTCAAGACCGCTCCCGGCGATTATGGCGAGGGTGATGAGTTTCTGGGTCTGAAGGTTCCGCAGACGCGGGAAGTGGTGAAGGCTGCCAAGGCGGTTCCTCTTTCCGAAATTCCCGAGTTGCTGACGAGCCGTTGGCATGAGGTGCGGCTGTGCGGGTTCCTCCTGTTGGTGAGCCGTTTCGAGGCGCTGGCAACCAAACGGCTGGCTGCCGACGAGTCCGCTATTGCCGGGCGCGACGCCATCGTTCAGCTTTATCTTCAATATGCCGAACAAGCCAACAACTGGGATTTGGTCGACCTCTCTGCCCCGAAGATTCTCGGGCGGTGGTTGTTGCTTCCCACGCATCTTGGTGACAAGCAGCAGTTGATAGACGGCCTGGCCCGTAGCAGCAGTTTGTGGCGACAGCGCATGAGCATCGTCTGTACGCTCGCCACCACTCAAGAGGGCGACCCTTCCTGGTGCCTGCGCTATGCCGAGATGCACCTGCGTCATTCCCACGACCTGATGCACAAGGCGGTTGGATGGATGCTGCGTGAGGTGGGCAAGCGATGCAGCATGGACCTGCTTCGACAGTTCCTCGAGCAGCATGCCTGCGAGATGCCGCGCACTGCCTTGCGATATGCCATCGAACAAATGGCAGATGACGAACGGAAATACTGGATGAGTATCCCCGCCCGATAATTGACAATCATATTATTAAGTTGCTGATTCAGCAGGTGCAGCTTTCGTCAATTCTTGGGAGCTGCTGACTGCTTATAGGGATTGGACTTGACGACACAGGTGTCGAGTTCAATTCTTGTGACGACATTATGGGAGTTGCCGCGCCACATGACAGTGCCCTTGTATTCATCATAAGTCAGGACAACACGCTTGCCCTCACCTGCCAGACGCATGGCATCACGGGCGAGGCTATCGGTGGGAATGGAGAACTTGAAATCACTGTGCATGGCAACAAGGGTGTCCTCGATGTACCCTTCACTAATCATCTCACCCTCAAAAGTCTTAAATACCGTGCCCTCGTTGCTGACATTCATGATCCAACCCTTCTCCTGGCTGACACGATAGGGATGGAAATAGTATTGCCACATCCACCACCCCAAGAACAGGGCCATGGCAACAATGATGAGTACCAGCAATATCTTTACCGAACTACCACGACGCTCGATGGTCGCTTCCTTGATTTCCCGTTCCTCGCGTTCCTGTTCAGTTTCCTGGTGAACTTGCGGCTGCTCCTCGGGAGCATCTTCGGTAAAATAATCGTTGAAATTGTCGTCCATATTCAGTTTTTAGTTACTTGTCCCTAGTTCAATTGTTATCACATTTACAACTTGATTTCGTCGTTAGTGGTATCAACCACGGTCTTGCCACTCTCGATGCGGCGGCGGTCAATCGTCATGCTGATAAAGGCGTAGATGCCGAGTGCGATGATGAGCACCTGCTGGAAACCCCACACGAGCATGGCGAAGGTCGAAGCCTGCGGGTCGAAGTTGGAGGGCGAGAAAGTGCCCACGCCATAGAGCGACAAGCCGAAGATGGTTGCCACATGCCATGCGCCCAGACCGCCGTTGGTGGGGACGCCCATGCCGATGCTGCTGAGCACAAACACCACAAGGATGGCTAGCACGCTCAGCTCTCGTGTGAAGGTGAAAGCCTGGCATGCCAGATAAAGTTGCAGATAGTAGCAGCCCCAGATGAGGATGGTGAGCAGCAGGAACCACCACTTGCCGTTCATGCGCCCGATGCTGGCAAAGCCTTCCCACAGGTTGCGCGCCATGAGTTGGATTTTCTTGATGATTTTGTTCTCGGTCTTCATCACCAGCAGCCAGCCGACGGCGATGATGGCGATGGCGGTACCGAACCAG
>JAEEXN010000024.1 GCA_016291595.1 Prevotella sp. | reverse complement strand
GCCCTATCCTGTGGTATCGGCAAAAGTCAATAACACCTCACAAGGACTGAAGTTTCGTCTTTTTCAAAACCGTGACGTCGAGTTCTTAGATGCCAGAGAGGGTTCTGGCCGACGTGTCTATGTGCGCTCATTGTGCTTTGTACTCTACAAGGCCACAAGCGACCTCTTCCCTGGCAGCAAATTATTCATTGAGCATCCACTTTCACGCGGTTATTACTGTAACTTTAAAAAGAAAGGTGGAGAGAATCTCTCGGAAGGTGACGTGGAACTCATCAGCAAGCGCATGCAGGAGATTATCGACCTGAATATGCCTTTCCGGCGAAATGAGGCAACGACCGAAGAAGCTGTGCGTATTTTCGCTGAGCGTGGTTTCTCGGATAAAGTGAAATTGCTGGAGACTAGCGGACAAATTTATAGCGACTATTACACATTGGGCGATACTGTAGATTACTACTATGGTCCGCTGTTGCCAACTGCCGGGTATCTGAAAGTGTGGGGACTGGAACAATACAAAGACGGACTTCTACTTCGTGTTCCCGATAAGGACAATCCGCTGAAACTTGCCGAAAAAGTAGATATGCCACACACATTTGACATGTTTGCAGAGAAAGTTCGTTGGGATATTATTATGAGATTGTCAAACGCCGGTGATGTAAACAAAGCCATCTTGAAAGGACATGCTTCCGAGCTGATTCAGGTGAGTGAGGCTTTGCAGGAGAAGAAAATCGTTCAAATTGCCGAAGAGATAGACAGAAGATTCCGTACGGAGATTGATCCTATCCGTATTGTCCTGATTACCGGCCCATCAAGTTCAGGAAAAAGCACGTTCTGCAAAAGACTTTCAGTACAGTTGCTGGCATGCGGACTACGTCCTTATTCCTTTTCTACAGACGATTATTTTGTGAATCGTCTTGACACGCCCAAGTTACCTAATGGTGATTATGATTTCGACAACATCAAAACTGTCGACTGCGAACTATTGGAAGACCATCTGATGCGGTTGATGAAAGGTGAACGTGTAGAGATTCCTGAGTATAACTTTGTTACCGGAAAGCGCGAATACAATGGGAAAAAGCTCAAACTCACCAACGATAGTGTACTCATCATCGAAGGAATCCATGCTTTGAACCCGTTGCTGACTGAGCGTATTCCCGCTTCAGCGAAGTTTAAAATCTACATTTCTGCTCTTACCAGCATTTCTTTGGACGACCACAACTGGATTCCCACACGCGATAACCGCCTATTGCGGCGTATTATCCGCGACTACAATAAGGGAGCCTTTACTGCTCAGGAAACCATCAGCCAGTGGAAAAACGTTTGCGAAGCAGAGGAGCAATGGATTTTCCCATTCCAGGAAACGGCGGATGTCATGTTCAACTCCGCCTTGAACATTGAGTTTGCTGTATTACGAACGCATGCGGAGGTCATCCTTTCATCGGTTCCAAAGAACTGTCCCGAGTATTCCGAGGCTCATCGCCTATTGAAGTTCATTCACTACTTCATACCCGTAAGCGACAAAGAAATACCACCAACCAGCATCATGCGTGAGTTTGTGGGTGGATCCAGCTTTAAGTATTAAAAGAGAATAAACTGTAGGTCTCACAACCGACGTATTATTGGCATATCAACAAAAGGTCATTATCGGTCTATTGCTCTTGTCCTTCTGTTGATATGCTAATTTAGTACGTTGCCTTTAATGATCGAAAATAATCTTTCATAACCTGTTCGTCTGACTCCGCATCAGTGAACAACTCCAAAAGTACAGGCCGATCGCCCTCCATTGTCAGCAATTTATTGATTCCCTGTTGCATCTCTTCCATATTCGAAGCCTTGAGATAGACGATATTGTTTTGGATACAGATGCCTTCAGCAGAGGTGTGATGACTTGCTGCGACATATTGATCACGTGCAGGACTCTGTTCCAATCCTCTTAACATGTTGAAAATACCACCCTTCCCATTATTTAATAATAGGATACGGAGATTGCCTTGCAGGTTTTGGTTCCATAAGGCATTCTGATCATAGAAGAAACTCAGGTCGCCAATGACAGTAAAAACAGGCTTCTTTGCAACGATGGAAAAGCCTGCGGCAGTAGACAGAGAGCCTTCTATGCCATTAACACCGCGATTACAGTAGACATAGTCTGAAGAAAAGATACAAGACAATCGCACAGCTGTGGAATTTGCATAGTGCCGATAAGCAGGAATACCAGATTCTGACAGTCTGTGCTCAAAGTATTTCACAGTTGCCATCTGCGAATAGGAAAGAGTTGCTTTTTCTGTAACAGTTGAAACACGTTCGAGCTGTTGCTTCCACCGAAGAACAAATTCCGAAGTGTCGGCCAATTCCCCAGATGGTTTTTCCGTATCAACGTCTAAAAGTGCTGGGCTCTCCAAATACTTATCTAAATACATTAATACTGGTTCAAAGTCACTCTCCAAAACGCCTTTTGCATGCATAAAGGTATCATGTAGCTGTCCGTCAATAGATAATTCCCAGAAAACAGCATCTGTAACCTTACGCAAAAACTTCTTCAGACGTTTACTGACGATCATACCACCATAGAGCACAAAGTCAGGACGCAAGTTTTCATCGTCTCCCATAGCATAGAGAACCTCATCGAAATGGGTAGTTCCCAAACCACTTCCCAAAGGCTCGTAGAGAACAACGGCATGATTCTTCAGATGCTGAAGCTCATGGTCTCTTAAAACTGTTTCTCTGTTTTGGCCAATAATAATCAGCGGGCGTCGGGCTGACCAAAAGTCTGCCCGCATACCACTTTCTTCTATCTGATGATAATCCATCAAGCCACTATAACGGCTGATACCATCTTCATGCGGCAGCTGCTCGACATCAAACTGGAAAAGGGGCTCAGATATGGGTACATTGATATGAACAGGGCCTCCTCCCCGATTGGTAGACTCCAAAAGAGCCTCATTGATAAGACGTTTGCAATACCAATGTCCTTCTTGGTCTGGGGGTTCAGGCAATGTTACGGTTTTACGCACAAAATGGCCAAGAGCATCAGACTGCGGGAGTGTCTGCCCATCGAGTTGGTCTATCCACTGCGGGGGACGATCTGCGGAGATGACAACAAGTGGCACATGCTGATAGAATGCCTCTGCCACAGATGGTGCGAGATTGAGGAGGGCAGTACCACTGGTAACACACACAACCACAGGCTCATTGATACATAAAGCCATGCCCAAGGCATAAAACCCCGCACTTCGCTCATCGGTAACAGGATAGCACTGGATATCAGGACACTCGTTGAGATTATGCACGAGAGGCGAATTCCTACTTCCTGGACAACAGACTGCATGACGGATGCCATGCGCCACCAACAGAGCCGTCAGTATATTAACATTCTCTTTGTTGCTATACATGCTTGATTCTTTGTATTTTTCTTATATCTTGATATAGATCTTACGCTTATACAGCCACCAACCCACGGCTCCGCACATTAGTACATAGCTCATAGCAAAGCAGAACGATGCCCAATAAGTA
Organism: Prevotella sp.; assembly: GCA_016291595.1. GTDB lineage: Bacteria > Bacteroidota > Bacteroidia > Bacteroidales > Bacteroidaceae > Prevotella. The sequence continues at coordinate 30,744 of JAEEXN010000024.1, read as the reverse complement.
TTTGTCACTATGGCATGAATACCATTATATATCCAATCGTTCACTCCATAATGTCCAAAAACTATAGCCATTACCTCACTCAATACGTAAAGGAACAAAGGGTTGACACCGAAAACCAAGAAGAAAGTAGCCCAACGGTTACGACCACGAATATCGATAACATACATGAGAATGCCTTGCAGAAGTGACGCAAGGCCGCAGGTCATCAGCACATAGCTCGGACTCCAGATGCGTTTATTGAGCGGCAATCCATATGATAACATATAACCTCCAAGAACCAATATACCTCCAGCAAGCAAAAACTGCAGGACTTTCTCATTAGTACTACGAGCCTTCATCATGGCACGTCCACACCAAAAGCCTATCAGTGTATGAGCTATGGCTGATATGGTGCCTAACAGTCCCTCGGGATCAACCGGACTCTTGTGATAGAGATGATCATAACCAAGCACGGTATTGTCGATACGGGCTGCAATATTTGTAGAATCTTGGGCATATCCGTTCCCAACAAGCAAGATAATAGTGTAGACCAACAATAATGACACACACACATGAAGGGTATACTTATGATTTATCGTCAGAGCCAGCAACGATACCGCGCAGTAGCAGAGAGCAATACGCTGCATAACGGCCATGATGCGTAAATGGCCCCATCCCCAGTCGCCACCCAATACATTTGCCAACCAATTAATACCCAGTCCTATCAAGAATATCAACACTGTTCGTTTAATTACTTTCCGGGCTACGGGCGCAGACCACTTGAACTGATATTTGCGAAGTGACAAATAGGTGGAGATACCCATAATATATAAGAAGAAAGGAAAAACGAGATCACATGGAGTCATACCGTTCCATACCGAGTGCTTAAGCATCGTGAACGTATCACCATAACCGTCGTTCACCAAAATCATGCCCGCTACCGTAATGCCTCGCAACACATCGAGCGACTGAAGACGTTTGCTGCTCATGGTTCAATGAATTTAATGATTTCGTTAACAATAGCAATGATATCACCTTCCGGCTGAGCTGAATAGCTATTATGCTGCAAAGTCCACGGTTCTTCCATAGCATACCAGTCGAGTTTTACCTCCTGAGGCAGAGCCATCGCAAATAGTTCCGAAGCCGTTTTATTGCTATTAGGACCAGTTCCCAGCATATCAGGTTGAGGAAGTGTGGATTGCTCCATTTGCTTGGACATAGCCTTGAAGTAAGCATCCCACCGCTTAGCATAAAAATCTTTCAGCAGGCCCTGCCACTCTTTATGTGCGTAGTCGCGCAAACCGCCCTCATCGGCACAAGTGCGGTTACCCCATGTCGTAATCTGTACGCGCGCATTCCATTCATATTGGTCGCTTTCAGCCTTTGACGTACCGCAACGACGGGCCGCTTCAGTCCAATGACCAAGACGGAATTCAGAGCGTGTACCAAGCAGACGGTCTTGCAGATATATCATTTTCATAAAACGCTCTGCCTCCTTTTCGAATTGTTTCCGAGAGAAAGATTTGTAGGCTGCAATCGTTCTATGATACTGAACACGTGCTTGGTCGGCCAGGGCCTGTCGGGTCATGTCCACCAGATCATACTCAAAGTTGTTGTTCCCGCGATAGCGTTCTGCCACACCGGCCATTAACACAGCGGCAAGGCGGGTGTTATCGGGATCATAGTAATTACGCATTTTCGACCAACTACTGGCCTGAAAATTATTCAATGTCGGACGACCACAGAAAATGCTCTCGTGAGGACCTTGCTGATTATTCCCCAAAGGACAATTATAGATACTATTTATCAATATTTGCCATGCCTCAAGAATCTTCTCATCACGAACGCCATAGCGCGCAAATACATAGTCTTTAATCCATTGCTCCTTTGTCAGATGCTCATTTCGCCAAGGCAACTCGCTCATTAGCTCAAACATCACGGGATTGTTTTCTGAACCTTCCATCGTGAAACCAATGCCTTTTAGAGTTTTCGAACAAGGCAATTGGGGGGCAGTAGCCTGCTGAAAATTATTAAGCAGTTGGTCCATACGGCCATGCAAACCGACATTTGCGCCAAAGTTCTCCAGCAAACAAAACAGCCAGGGATGCTGCTTATAACCCTCTTTGCGCTGCCAGATACTCGGGATGCCAAACATAGGACGGCACTCGCTGAACAAATCAAGGACAAGCAAGTCCTTTGCATCCATGGGATCAACCATCTGGGGGCGTGGATTCTCCGTCCATCCTTGTATCACCCACACTGCTTTTGGATTCACAGCCTTCATTGCACGCATCAGTTGTCTTCCAGCCTCGGTATAGTCAATGGCGCTATCGTCATTTGATTCGTGGAAAGGATCCATTGAATAATAATCCGAACGACCGAAAAGACGGGTGAGTTCTTGGTAATAGATAGTGGCAATTTCGTTGAAGCGAGGGTCTGTTGGCAGCAAATTAGCTGGTCTTTGATATCCGTTCCAAAGTCCGCCGTCAGTAACATTCAGCCCCAACCGTTCCTTGGCATCATGCGGCATCATACCACAGTAGCCCGGCAAAACAGGGTGCATACCGTATTCGCGCATCCGCTTCAGTATTTGCTTCTGAAGTGTCTCCTGACGTGTATACCAAGAACGTGGTAACGGACCGCCCCAACCTTCCAGATTATTCATCTCCCACCAGGCAAGGAATGCTGGTCCGGCAATGAACTTTCCAATCTCTTCCTCATTATAGCCAAGTCTGGCCAACATATTGCGCCAAACGCATTCTTCGCCCACAATAGCAAGAGGCAGGTTCACACCATGAAGTGCCATCCAGTCGATTTCACGTTCCCAACGCTGCCAATCCCAAAAAGCCATCGAGTAAGAAAACGTACAATAATTGAAATCATATCGCAAAGTGAGGTCGGTTTCATGGCGTTCCGGCTTTTCAACCTTTGGTAATATGGAAGGGAGTTTTGCCTGCATCTGGTTCCACGAAAGATGAATTCCGCAATAGTATTTCAAATACCAGTTGATTCCCACTGCCGCATTTACCCACGTATTGGCTTTAATGGCAATCTTCTTGCCAGCCTGTGATATCTCGAAAAAGTCTCGTTGTGTATCAGGTGTTAAATGCTTGGCTTTAGTAGTTGTCAGTTCAATTTTGAATTTCTTGGAAGCACCGCCGTCAATGCGTTCCAATAGTCCGTCGATTGGCGTGGCAGACGAACCAACAACCATCAGAGAGAAAAGAAATGTGAGTATGTGTTTCATGTTTTAATTATTTTTCTACAAAGGTACAAATTAATTGATAATTGGCAATTGATAATTGACAATTTTTCGTATTTTTGCAGCCGGAAAATGAAATATGTAGGTGAACTGATATCCTTAGGGGTGGCTTTTTCATGGACTATAGCTGCACTGGCCAGTGAAATAGGAAGCCGTAAACTAGGCGTTTTCGTCATGAACGTCTGGCGCATGGCTCTTGCGTTGCTGTTCTCCATGCTGCTCATGTGGCTGACTTTGGGCCAGCCTTATCCCGTTTATGCAAGCAGTGAGACGTGGATGTGGCTGCTGTTGTCGGGCATTGTGGGTTATTTCTTTGGCGATTGGTGCCTTTTTAACAGCTATCTGACTATCGGCTCACGTTTCGGACAATTGTTTATGACATTGGCTCCTATGTTTGCTGCCTTGTCGGCATGGGTAATGCTTGGACAAACGCTGTCTTGGAAAGCTTTACTGGCCATGGCCGTCACATTGGCAGGAATCGCAATATCCATATTGGGCAGAGGCGGAGGTCACAAAGTATCACTTCAACTTCCTACCAAAGGTATTCTCTTCGGCATCGGAGCGGGCATGGGACAGGGAGTTGGCCTGGTACTGAGTAAGATTGGCTTGGATCATTATACAACCGATGTTCCTACACAGGTTCTACCAGCAATAATTGATTATCTGCCCTTTGGCTCTAATCTCATTCGTTGCGTTGCAGGACTAACATGTTTCTCTCTATGGCTGGTTTTACGTGGTGAGGCAAAACAGATGAAGACCAGTATCCACGAGCGCCAAGGCATGCTGGCCATGCTCATAGCTGTGTTCTCTGGACCATTCATAGGCGTGGGATTCTCACTAATGGCCGTTCAATATACAGCTGCGGGAATAGCTAGTACTATTATGGCGATGACACCTATTCTGATTCTGTTACCTTCTCGTTGGCTGTTCCACCAGCCCATTACAGGAAAAGGTGTCGTTGGAGCAGTCATCTCCTGTATAGGGGTATCATTGTTTTTCCTGCTATAGCCATCCTCTATTCTCTATCTCAAGGACGGGGAGTAATGGACCTCCCCAAACCTCTCCAGAAGGGAGACTAAAAGATAGGGTAAACTTGCGCTTCTAAAAACTCTACCGATATAACTAAAAAAGTCTCCCTCCCTTAAGACTGGATTTGTTCGTTTCTTAATATATCCAGATATTTGGTTTCCTTTGATTCTTAGGCATTTTATTGAACCGATAGCTCACACTGAGCATGACATAGCGAGGAATGACATTGGTGAAAGTTTCCGTGCGTCCCTGCTCATCGATATTGAACTTACGGTCTTTTAGATTACCCAACAGGTCTGTACCTTTCAGACTAAACAGCAAGGCACCTTTCATGAGTGTTTTGGTGAGTGTGGCGTTCCATATCAATTCATCGGTGTTCATCTCACTGGCACTGTAGCCCCGGTGACAGAAATTGGTGATGTCTGTAACAAGTTGTAGTTTCCAAGGCAGCGCTATAACACCACTAACACCATAGCTAAAATCACCAGCTTTGATGGTATTGAAGTCAGCACGGTCGCCGGTTGTATGTTTGTAAGTGGCTGAGCCTTTGAGAGAAACCTCACTGTCACTGCCGAATCTGTATGTTATCTCAAGATTGTCGGTCAGACTGCTGTTGTTCACCGTGCTACGCACGCTCTCATCCTGACCGGCAACAGAGGCAAGGTCGATATTATGGCTATATTCGAATCCCAACTGGTTCTCAAATGAGAATACGTCTTTTTTCTTCATGAACATATCACTTCCACTACCAAAGGTAATATCTGCACCAGCATTCCAGTTCCCATTGACGTTGGTGGGCTTAGTAGTTTGCACACCTGTCACTTTGTCATACACCATACTATATGCCATCTGATTATCAATATGGGTATAATGAGCACCTACGCCCAACCTTCTTTGATGCTTATTCCTGAGGTTGTTACAGTGGATATTGACTTGGTACATGTGGCTGTTCTTCAGGTTAGGATTTCCCAACCGGATGTTCAGCGGATTACTATCATCGCGGAAATCAATCAGCGAAAGCATATCGGGAGCCGTCGTATTGACACTAGCATTCATGCTGAAATACATTAATCCCTTATTGTCGGACTTGCGGTAGGTGACGGACATGGCAGGATTGAGGAACAGATTGCTTTGGTCAACACGCGACTCGCGCTGACGGAAATAATTCATATCGCGCTTCTGCCAGTTGAGAGGAAGGCTGAACGAGAACATCAAATCTCCCGACGTAGGCTCAAAAACACCTTGAGTCATAATTTGCTTCTTATTCTCTATGGGTTTCCACCGCAGGTCGATCGAAAGGTTATGATCAAATGTACGGCTATCATAGTTGTAGCTGTTTGCATGGTCAATCACATCGCGCAACACATCGCGAACGGAGGGCAACATGTCGAGTGTGGTGCTGTCGCTTTGAGCTAAACGGTCCAGTCGATAGAGCATACTCTCATTGTTGTTATACTGATAGCCAAAGCGATAGTTCAATCCTATGCTATGACGGCCAAGTGCATAATCGTAACCTGTTCCAACGTTCAGACTGGTGCTGTTGGTGGGAGCAGGATTGTACTCATGCCTGAAGTCAGACAGACCATTTTTCAGATATCGCAGGTCGTTGAGCGAGAAACGGTCATTCTTACTGTGACTATGAATGAAATCCACATTAGTACGGATCATGTCGCTGCCCACTTTGAAGTTCGATGTTAGTGATACATTGGCATTATTAGATGTTGACTCCGACTGGCTGGCCATTCTCGACATATTGAGAGTCATCGCACGATAGCGTTCAGGATGATCGAAAACATCGTGAAGGATATCAGAATAAGAGGAAGGATCCTGGTCAAAACTTGCAGAGAGGCTGCTTGAGCGGGTGTTACCTGTAGTATGAACGAAACTGGCATCGAGATGCCCGTTTAATCCTTTTGGTGAAAAACTAGCAGACATATTATTGCGCCAGTTGATATTGCGGTTGCGCGAGGCATTAGAATTACGACCATAGGTATCACCCCCAGTCAAATAGGTCTGCGATGAAGTCCAAGTATCATTGGCACTATTGTTGTGAGATATAGTAGTGTTTACATTAATCGAGAATGGATCGGAGAACTCACCATAGACATACGAGAGACCATAGCTGCGATTAGTACTTACACCCGACGGATTCTGCATGGCCCTGAGCATGTCAAGGGACACCGCGCCAGGTACGTAAATTTCTAAATCGTTGATGTTATTTAAACGGGTTGTGATTCCTATAGAAGACTTCCCACGTGCCTGACGCAACATACCATTGACAAGGAAACGCTGGTCGGTGCCAGCCCCTGCACGTATGTTCCCCATCAGACTGCGTTGATATTGCTTTTTCAGCCGTACATCCATCACATATTGACGGTCGCCCATATCGCGGCCCATCATCTCTGTATCTTTTCCGTCTCGGTCGAATACGTTTACTTTATTCACCGTATAGGCAGGAAGGTTTTTCAGGGCAGCCTTAGGGTCGCCTGCGAAAAAATCCTTACCATCAACGAGCAAGCTCTCTATTTTCCGTCCATTTACCTTGATTTCGCCGTCGCTGTTCAACTCAGCACCAGGAAACTGAGCTATGAGCGCATCGAGCATTGACCCTTCAGCCAACTTGAAGGCATCAGCATTGAACACCACTGTATCGCCACGCATCACCATCTTTATCTTTGTACCCGTAACCACAACTTCGTTGAGTAGTTTCGATTCAGGATTCATCTTCAGCATATGCAGGTCTATTTCTGCCTGCCGATTCGATTTTATCTCAAAAGGAGTATCCAGTGTCTCATATCCAATTGAAGTCAGCCTCAAAATAAATTTGCCTTTGCCTGTGAAGGGAATCGATGTTCTAATAAATATTGGAAACATCATGGTGGTGTCTCTTTGTGCCACTACGGTTTTTATTACTGTACTGTCGGCAGTCATCAGCGTGGCAGTATAGTCTGTTAAGGGATATCCGTCATGTAAGTCAGTAACCATAAATCTGACTTTACGTTGTACTCCCTGCGACCACACGGCAACTGATAAAAATAAAAATATGAGCAATAGCGTGCTTCTGTTGAGTTTCATTATTCTCTTAGTTTTTTACTTTTTTGAATGGCTTTCGACTTAAGCAAATGAGTCAATTGAACAGTAACGGGAAAGCATTAGCTACTATCGGAGTGTCATTTTTTATGCAATGTGTTCTGTTAAAGTCCTGTCAGCACCATAGATACAACCTGTGTTGTGAACTTTCTTCTAGAGCCTCCAGAACTATCGCTCAAATGGGCCGTCATTTATACCATTTCCATTTTTATCCAACTAAATAACACAAAACTTCTCAACATATCGACACCGATTAACATCTTTTAGAAGAATAGTTTGTTTTTTTGTTTTTTTTTGATTACTTTTGCAGAAAACTAATGACTATGAATGTTGAACGCATCAAAGAAATTGTCGAGCGGCAACCCAACCTCTCTACTGCTTTGGGTATGAACTTCATTTCCACTCCCGATGACGATTTGTGCATGGCTACGATGAAAGTGGATGAACGAAATCGGCAACCCTTTGGTTTTCTGAGTGGAGGTGCCTCACTGGCACTGGCAGAGAATGTAGCGGGGGTAGGCTCATCGTCGCTCTGTCCAGGCAAAATTTGTGTGGGTATCAGTGTCAGCGGCAGTCATGTGAAAGCAGTTGCCGAAGGAGATACGGTGACAGCTAAGGCCCATCTTGTTCAAAAAGGACGCACTCTGCATGTATGGAACGTTGAGATTTCCGACTCAAGTGGCGACATTATTAGTGTCGTTCATGTCACAAACTACATTATCAATCCTAAAAAGGAAAAAACGGAATGAATAGTTATGCTTACTATCGGCTGCCATATGCAGAAACATATACCAAGCTGGTGCAGCATCAAAGCGAGCCGCTTCGCCTGCACTCCTATGCGGAGTTGGACGGACGCGACGGATTTGTTTTCGCTCCCTTCGCCATTACAGACGACTGTCCGCTACTACTGTTACAGCCCGATGAGGTAGAAGAGAATGTGAAAGATGACGGAGCGTGGATGAAGGCGAAAGGAAGCAATACAGAATTATTGCCAAACACCCTACAGCCAACACTTTCGTACCATATAGATTTCGCGAGTTTTCATGCCCAGCTTTGCACAGGCGCTTTCCGAAAGCTTGTCTTAGCAAGGCGTGATGACATAAAGATAGATCAGCAAACAGACGCAGAGCTGTTGTTTCTGAAAGCATGCAGACAGTATCCTCGTCTTTTTATTGCATTGGTCTCCACACCAGCAAGTGGCACTTGGTTGATGGCAACACCTGAAATCCTGCTTGAAGGTGACGGCCAGCAATGGCGGACTATCGCACTAGCAGGAACTATGCAACTGCGTGACGACCAACTGATTTTCGACAATCCTCTACACAGTGCCAACGAAGCTCAAGAGGAAAAAGCCCATATTGCCTGGAACTCAAAGAATATTCAGGAGCAACGCTATGTTGCTACCTATATGATTGAGACATTGGAACACTTCGCCAGCAGCATTGATGAACAAGGCCCTTATACAGCCCGAGCAGGTCATTTGGTACATCTGCGCAGTGATTTTAGTTTCACACTTCCCGACACCGACCAACTGGGGAGCCTGATTCAAGCATTACATCCGACACCAGCCGTATGTGGACTACCTAAGCGTGAGGCTTGGCAGTTCATCCTACGCAATGAATATGCACAACGTCGATATTATAGTGGTTTTGCAGGGCCTATTCACCCACAAGGAGAAACCCATTTGTTTGTGTCATTACGATGCATGGAAATCAAAGATGATTGCTGCCAACTATACGCTGGAGGCGGTTTATTGCGCGACAGTGTGGAGCAGATGGAATGGGAAGAGACAGAGGCTAAACTTGATACCATGCGCCGGCTTCTGCATAGCTGAACTGTTCATGAAATTTGTCTTGCTAAAAAGATGCAGTTCACAATGACATTGAAAATGTAGAGAATAAACATCGTTTTCACTCACAACACTCGTTTTTTGAATGATTTCTTCAAACTCAAATAAAGAAACTAGCTTCTTTCTTTCTCGTTTAAGCAAAAATTTAGTATCTTTGCCAAAATTATTGATTTTTGAGATAAAAAAAGAATATGAACGTACTAGAACTGAGTGAACAGGAAATTGGCAGGCGTGAGAGCTTGCAGCAACTGCGACAGATGGGTATCAATCCCTATCCGGCAGCCGAGTATAAGACAAATGCTTTCAGCACTGAGATAAAGGATAAGGTCGATAATGGCGAATGGACGGTTGACGCGCCTGAGGGTGAGGAACCTATCGCCTCAGAGAAACTGCCACAAGTAAGTATTGCCGGTCGGATGATGAGCCGCCGTGTAATGGGAAAAGCTTCGTTTGCCGAGATTCAGGACTCGAAAGGCAGGATACAGGTATATATTACCCGCGATGACATCTGTCCTGACGAGAATAAGGATATGTATAACGTCGTGTTTAAGAAACTGTTGGACATTGGCGACTTTATTGGTGTGAAGGGATTCGTTTTCCGTACCAAGACGGGGGAGTTGTCAGTGCATGCCAAGGAATTGACACTTCTCTCAAAATCACTGAAACCTCTACCTATCGTAAAATACAAAGACGGAGTTGCCTACGACAAATTTGATGATCCGGAATTGCGTTACCGCCAACGCTATGTAGATTTGGTGGTAAACGATGGGGTAAAAGACACCTTCCTACAACGTGCAACTGTATTGCGCACCATGCGCCGGGTTTTGGATGATGCCGGATATACAGAGGTGGAGACCCCTACCCTCCAGATGATTGCAGGAGGAGCCTCTGCCCGACCCTTCATTACCCATTTCAACGCTCTCGATCAGGATATGTACATGCGTATCGCCACCGAACTATACTTGAAACGACTCATCGTGGGTGGATTTGAGGGAGTTTACGAAATAGGAAAGAACTTCCGCAATGAGGGTATGGACCGTAACCATAATCCGGAGTTTACCTGTATGGAGCTATATGTGCAGTACAAGGACTACAATTGGATGATGTCGTTCACAGAAAAATTGCTTGAGACAATCTGTATCGCCGTGAATGGAAAGCCTGAGCGCGAGATTGACGGAAACATAATATCCTTCAAGGCGCCGTATCGCCGACTGCCCATTCTTGATGCTATCAAGGAAAAAACGGGATTTGACTGCGAAGGTAAGACTGAGGAGGAAATCCGTGCATTCTGCCTAAGTAAACAGATGGAGGTTGACGAGACCATGGGCAAGGGAAAACTCATCGACGAGCTCTTTGGCGAGTTCTGTGAAGGAACATTTATCCAGCCTACATTTATTACAGACTATCCTGTGGAGATGTCACCGTTGACGAAGATGCACCGTTCAAAGCCTGGACTCACTGAACGTTTCGAACTGATGGTAAATGGTAAAGAGCTGGCTAATGCCTATTCGGAGCTAAATGACCCGATTGACCAGGAGGAACGTTTCGTGGAGCAAATGAAATTAGCTGACAAGGGAGACGACGAGGCCATGATTATAGATCAGGACTTTCTGCGTGCCTTGCAGTACGGAATGCCACCGACAAGCGGTATTGGTATTGGCATCGACCGTCTTGTGATGCTCATGACAGGAAAGACATTCATCCAAGAAGTATTGTTCTTCCCACAGATGAAACCGGAGAAAAAGGCTCCCCAAAGCAGTGCTCAGGAATGGCAGTCGATTGGCGTTACTGAAGAATGGATACCCGTCTTGCGCAAAGCCGGCTTCAATCTTATTCAGAATATCCGTGAAGAGAAAGCGCAGGGCCTGCAGCAGAAGATCGGTGATATCGTGAAGAAATACAAACTCGACATACAGAAACCGAGTGTTGCTGAAGTGCAGGAATGGATTGAAAAGAGTAATAGCCTATAAAATAGGAACTCAAAAACCGATACCATGTTTGATTGCGGAAAAATAGCTATTATTGGCGGCGGAAGTTGGGCTACGGCCATTGCCAAGATTGTTGTGGGGCATACACACCACATCGGATGGTATATGCGGCGTGATGACCGTATCGAGGATTTCAAGCGTGTGGGACACAATCCCGCCTACTTGACCAGTGTGCGTTTCAACATGGACGAGATATGGTTTTCAAGCGACATCAACAAAATTGTTGAGGCATACGATACACTTGTGTTTGTCACGCCATCGCCCTATCTGAAAAACCATCTGAGAAAACTAAAGACCCGCATTCGCGATAAGTTTGTGGTAACGGCTATTAAAGGTATTGTGCCTGACGAGAACCTGTCTTGCTCAGAGTATTTCCATCAGGTTTACGATGTTCCCTATGATAATCTTGCATGTATAGGCGGACCCAGCCATGCAGAGGAAGTGGCACTGGAGCGTTTAAGCTATCTCACGGTGGGCTGTTCTGATCAGGAAAAGGCCAAGGCATTTACGCAGGTGTTGTCGAGTGATTACATTAAGACAAAAACCAGCCTCGACGTTATTGGAATAGAGTACTCTAGCGTTTTAAAGAATGTTTATGCCATTGCTGCAGGCATTTGCTCTGGTTTGAAGTATGGAGACAATTTCCAGGCAGTTCTTATGTCGAATGCCGTTCAGGAAATGTCGCGTTTCCTAACGGCTATTCATCCTATTGAACGGAGCGTCTACGACAGTGTCTATATTGGCGACCTGCTTGTCACAGGATATTCAAACTTCTCGCGTAACCGTACTTTTGGAACGATGATAGGAAAAGGCTACTCGGTTAAGTCAGCACAGATTGAGATGGAGATGATTGCAGAAGGTTACTTCGGTACGAAATGTATGAAGGAGATTAACCGCCACATGCATGTGAACATGCCAATTCTCGACGCAGTGTATAATATATTATATGAACGCATTTCACCTCAAATTGAGATCAAACTTCTCACAGACTCTTTCAGATGATAATTAGTAAACATTAATAATCCAACAAAAATATACAATTATGAAAAAGACAGAACAATTTGTAATTACCATCAATCGCGAACTGGGATCTGGCGGACGAACGGTTGGTGAGAAATTGGCAGAGCGCCTGGGTGTAGAATTCTATGACAAGGCCGTTATTAAGGCATTGACAGCAGAGTACCATCTTACTACTCAAGAAATTGAGAAACTGAAAGGCAATAAGGGCAACTGGTGGTCTGATTTCCAGCGGAAAATTGTTCCTTATTATGATACCGCTAAGGCACAATACTATAAGGTAAATACGCAAGACGAGCCAGAGTTGATTACTACTGATGATGTGTTCAACACTGAGGCTCAAGTGTTACGCGAGATTGGTTACGGAGAGTCATGCGTTATTGCAGGACGTAGTGCTTTCTTCGTGCTCAAGGCTCACCCCAATCACATTAGCATCCTTATTCAGGCTCCAATGAAAAAGCGCATCGAGAGAGTTATGGAAAAGCAAGGTCTAACTCGTGAGCAGGCAGAAAAAGACATTAACAAGGTTGACAAGTGGCGTGACAACTACGTTAAGAAATATGCTGGTACATCCCGTTATGACACACGCAACTACGATCTCGTTATCAACATGGCAGAGTTAGACGAGGACGATGCTGTTGAACTGATCATGGACTACATCGACAAAAGTAAATAAACAAGAACTTAAAAATTTAATCCCTAAACATTAATAATGAAGAATATTAATCTTGACATCACAAAGGCTGCCTGCTTTTTGCAGGATGGAGCTGTGAAGGCTTATGAGCCTAAGGTAAAAGAAGCTCTGCTGGCTTTAGAGAACGGCACATGTCCGGGTAATGATTTCCTTGGATGGTTGCATCTGCCATCATCTATCACGCCTGAATTCCTTGACGAGTTGCAGGCATGTGCGCAAGTGTTGCGCGAGAACTGTGAGGTTGTGGTTGTTGCCGGTATCGGTGGCAGCTATCTAGGTGCACGTGCAGTCATTGAGGCATTGGGCAACTCATTCGCATGGTTGGTTCAGGACAAGAACAATCCTACCATTTTATTTGCCGGCAACAATATTGGTGAGGATTATCTTGCCGAGCTTACAGCCTATCTGGCAGACAAAAAATTTGGCGTCATCAATATCTCAAAGTCTGGTACTACCACTGAAACAGCACTGTCTTTCCGTTTGCTGAAGAAGCAATGTGAGGCTCAGCGCGGAAAAGATGAAGCCAAGAAAGTTATCGTAGCAATTACCGATGCGAAGAAAGGTGCTGCTCGCACGTGCGCAGACAAAGAGGGCTACACATCATTCATCATTCCCGACAATGTGGGTGGACGTTTCTCGGTTCTCACGCCGGTAGGACTACTACCTATCGCTTGTGCAGGTTTTGACATCAAACAGTTGGTTGCTGGTGCACAGGAGATGGAGAAAGCTTGTGGCAAGGACGTTCCTTTCGAGGAGAATATTGCAGCACAATATGCGGCCGTACGCAACGGCCTTTACAACGAAGGCGGCAAAAAGATCGAAATTATGGTAAACTACCAACCCAAACTCCATTTCATGAGTGAGTGGTGGAAACAGCTCTACGGCGAGAGTGAAGGTAAGGACAAGAAGGGTATCTTCCCCGCAAGCTGCGACTTTACTACTGATTTGCACTCTATGGGACAATGGATTCAAGACGGTGAGAGGACCATTTTCGAGACAGTGATTAGCGTAGAGGAGCCAAACCAAAAGCTGCTCTTCCCCGAAGATGAGGAAAACCTTGACGGACTGAATTTCCTTGCCGGCAAGCGTGTTGATGAGGTAAACAAGATGGCAGAACTTGGAACACGTCTGGCACATGTCGACGGTGGCGTTCCCAACATCCGCATCTCCATGCCGAAGCTGAACGAGTACTACATTGGCCAACTCATCTACTTCTTCGAGATTGGTTGTGGTATCAGTGGAAACATCCTCGGTGTTAACCCATTTAACCAGCCAGGAGTAGAGGCTTACAAGAAAAACATGTTTGCCCTGCTTGACAAGCCTGGTTACGAAGCTGACTCAAAAGCCATCAAGGAGAGACTTGCCAGCGAGGCTTAATGATGGATTACGCATCAAACATTCAACAGTATCTACAGAAGCACGGCTTTGAGGCCTTCCATCCCAAGGCCGTGCTTTTCGACATGGATGGTGTCTTGTTCGACAGTATGCCGCTCCATGCAGTTTCGTGGCATGAGTCCATGAAGTCGTGCGGGCTGGACATGTCCTACAACGACGCATACCGGTATGAGGGAATGCGCGGAATTGAGACAATCCAATTGCTTGCCCGACAGCAATGGCAACGGGAGTTGACGGACAATGAGGCTACCCGGCTTTACCGAATGAAGACGGAACGCTTTGCACAATGTCCGCCCGCTCGTAAGATGGAAGGCGTAGAGCAACTTATGCGGAAAATCAAGAATGACGGCTTAGCCATAGGCATTGTTACAGGAAGTGGCCAGCATACGCTACTCGACCAGTTGGAGAAAGCCTTTCCAGACCTGCTTGACCGCAAGAAGATTGTTACCAGTTTCGATGTCTCACAGGGAAAGCCAAATCCCGCACCCTATTTAGCAGGCATGCGAAAATGCGGTGTGTTACCATGGGAGGCAATTGTGATTGAGAATGCCCCTCTGGGCGTCAGAGCTGCAGTAGCGGCAAAAGCGTTCACCATAGCCGTAAATACAGGTCCACTGCCTGATGAGATGCTCTTGAATGAAGGTGCTAACCTCATTTTCGGCCGCATGACGGCATTACGAGACGAATGGGAAAAACTAAAAGAACTATTTTAATTCATAATTACTACTTATTATGCGTAACAAAGACAGATGGGAAGCTATGTTCCTACAGATTGTAGGCTACTTGCACATTTACAAAAGACGTCCTTCTAAGTATTTCACGGAGGATTTGCGCATGGTTAACTGGCTAAAGTATAATCGAAAACTTGCCGCACGTGGCGCTATGCCACCCGAAAGGATGGAAAAGTATAATTATCTGGTAACACTTTGCGAGAAGTATCAGCGCATCAACCAGAATGCATACGTACATCCTGACCCTCACAAGGAAGAAAAAGAATGATTTGTCTTTACTCAAGCACTAAGGTGCAAGGGTACGGAGTATTTGCATAGTTATAGTGAGCTCAATACATGAAAAATGTAGGGCTCACTATAATTATTATTGAGTTTTTTGCTTAACGAGTCATTGACAGATTATCAGTTTCCAATTGATGCCTAATTATCATTCAACTAGCCATTAAATGCACTTTAATTAGTCATCAATCAGAGTGTAATCAGGCATCAATTAGAACTTAATTAGTCTATCAGTTACAACCCAACAAGGCATTAATTAGAGAACACGCATCATAAAGATGTGATTTGATGTGTTGGATGCATAATCTTTATAAATTATGCTATCTCACCACTTCCATAACAACGATGATGAATATCATCATAAACCACACAGAACTGTCCTGGTGCCACCCCATGAATTTTGTTCTCGGCATGGACCTCATAACATCCGTCACCTATGGCTGTCAAAGTCGCAGGCAAGTAATCAGGTGTATGTCGAATCTTGAATGTAATCTTCTCGGGCGGCAGCTCTCCGTTCAGACTATGAAAATCATGCAGTTGAAATTCTTGTCTATAGGCTGCTGAGGGGTCATACCCATGAGCAACGTAGAGGATATTTTTCTCTATATCCTTCCTCACCACAAACCAAGGACCTCCACCGAAGCCCAGTCCCTTACGCTGGCCGATAGTATGAAACCACAGGCCTTTATGCTCGCCAATTCTCTTGCCTGTTTCCAACTCTATAACGTCACCAGGCTGTTCACCCAGATAACGGCGAATATAGTCGTTGTAATTGATCTTCCCTAAAAAGCAAATGCCCTGCGAGTCCTTACGCTTGGCATTCACCAAATGCTCGCGTTCGGCAATCTCGCGCACTTCGTCCTTCATATAATGCCCGATGGGGAATAACGCTTTTTTCAACTGCCAGTCATAAATCTGCGCCAGAAAATCTGTTTGGTCTTTAACCGGATCAGGACTTGTAGTCAGCCATTTCTTTCCGTCAATAATCTCAGTTTGCGCATAATGACCCGTGGCAATCAGATCATAGTTATGCCCCATTTTCTCATCAAAGGCCCCAAACTTAATTAGTCTGTTGCACATCACATCGGGATTTGGCGTATATCCCGCGCGTACCTTATTTATCGTATAGCGTGCCACCTCATCCCAATACTCCTTGTGGCAATCTACTACTTTCAGATTACATCCATACTTTGTTGCCACAGCACCAGCCATCTCAATATCCTCCTCGCTCGAACAATCCCATTCCCATGAGTCCTCCGCATGGGCCGTGTTGCCGTCAACACTTTGTGACTGTTCCTCTGGACCAATTCTGATGTAAAAACAATCAGGGTGCAAGCCTAACCTGGCAAACTCATACACCACTACCGAACTGTCCACACCACCTGAGAGCAGTACAGCTATCCGCTTGTCTGTTAATTCTTCCAAAATCATGTTGCAAAGATAATACAAAACACATGAAAGAGCAAAAAAAAACGAAACTTTGACACAAACAAAACAATATGCTCAATGAAACGCTATATGTCAGTCGTTGTGTTTTTCATCTTCACCATCTCGTCGTTACTAACTATATCACATGTGTGAACCCTCTCCTATTCTAGCTCTGATGAGTGTTTCATCAACCAATACCATCAGCTCGTTCATTTAACACCTATGCAGCACCACCCCATGACCCTTTTTTTCCTTTCACCATCCCACCGGCTCAGTAAAGTGGATTTTTGCCGTCAGTTATGGCCTGGTAAGGAAGATGCTAGTGAGACATTCTATAGGCTTATCAACCGGCAAAAGCCCATCATCAAGACAAACAACAACCGGTACATCGTAGCCGACAGAGACAGAGCATACGAGTTAACCGTCAAAGAACCAGCAAATTAGGCAATTGTCAGACAAATGTCAGACAGTTGTCAGCATAAATTTTGCGGCACATTGAGAACATCATGGTATCTTTGCACACATGATTGCAAAGAACGTTCAAACCTACCGTATTGTTGATAACATATTGGGGTGGTTAATGTTTGCCATTGCCGCCACGACATATGTACTGACCATTGAGCCCAGTGCCTCATTTTGGGATTGTCCCGAATTCATCCTTGCAGGGTATAAGCTGGAGATCGGGCATCCACCGGGTGCCCCATTCTTCATGCTCACAGCCAACCTATTCTCACAGTTTGCCAATAATCCTACACAAGTTGCCTGGTGCATCAACCTGATGAACGCTCTGCTGAGCGCCCTGTGTATCCTGTTTCTTTTCTGGACAATCACCAACTTAGTACGCCGTCTGCTCATCTCGTCGTGGAATGAATTATCTATAGAGAAATGGGTGGCCATAGAGATGTCAGGTGTCATGGGTGCACTCATCTACACATTCAGCGATACGTTCTGGTATTCTGCTGTTGAAGGCGAGGTGTATGCCTTCTCGTCGTTATTAACTGCCGTAGTGTTCTGGCTCATCCTAAAATGGGACGAAGAGGCCGATCTGCCCCATAGTGACCGATGGCTGGTGCTAATAGCCTATATTATAGGACTGAGCATTGGCGTTCACCTACTGAATCTGCTCTGTCTTTCCGCGTTGGTGCTCGTTTTCTATTACAGGAGATTCAGCAAAACAGATCTTAAAGGTTCACTTGTGGCACTATTGGTTTCGTTTTTGCTCATCGCAGTAATTCTTTATGCCATCATCCCCGGCGTCATTACCGT
This sequence comes from Prevotella sp., assembly GCA_016291595.1. GTDB lineage: Bacteria > Bacteroidota > Bacteroidia > Bacteroidales > Bacteroidaceae > Prevotella. Next base: position 12,737 of record JAEEXN010000024.1, on the reverse strand, counting down.
GGCTGGCTGGTTTGAGCTACTATTCGTTAACGTGCTACACTGCGGTTACAACACAGGCCTTTATGTCTATCTTATTCTCTTGATTCCACTCGTATGTTGGGCTCTTTGGATAACATATCGCCACAAGATGAGAATTGCCCACACCGCGCTGCTCTGTCTGACTATGCTCCTGATTGGCTATAGCAGCTATGCGCTTATCCTGATTCGTAGCACGGCTAACACACCCATGGACCAAAACTCACCAGAGGACGTATTTTCCCTACGCAGATACCTCGCCCGTGACCAATACGGACACTATCCGCTTCTGTACGGACAAGCCTATACATCGCAGGTGAAGTTAGAACAGAAAGACAACTACTGCATTCCAGCTCAGAAAAAAGGAAAAGCTGAATATAGGCGTAAGCCCAAGACCAAGGGTAATGAACGGGACGAGTATTTCGTTGCTGCCAATGACATGAGCTACGTCTATGAACAAAACATGCTCTTCCCCCGTATGTGGGACAGCAAGCACGCTAACGACTATGAGTCATGGATGGGCGGTATTAGTGGGCGAAATGTTCCCTACAACCGCTGTGGGGAACCCACCAGTGTGAAAATGCCCACGCAATGGGAGAACCTGCGGTTCTTTCTCTCCTACCAATGCAATTTCATGTATTGGCGCTACTTCATGTGGAATTTTGCGGGACGGCAGAACGACATTCAAGGTAATGGGGAGCCGGAACATGGCAACTGGATTAGTGGCATAGCTTTGCTCGACAATTGGCGGTTGGGCAACCAGGACTTGCTGCCCGACGAACTCCAACAGAATAAAGGACACAACGTATTCTATTGCCTTCCACTGTTACTAGGAATCATCGGCATTCTATGGCAATCGTTGCGCAAAGGGGAACGGGGCATACGCCAATTCTGGGTGGTATTCTTCTTATTCTTCATGACCGGCTTGGCCATCGTCATATATATAAACCAAACACCCGTACAGCCACGTGAGCGCGATTACTCCTATGCAGGCTCGTTCTATGCCTTTGCTATCTGGTGCGGAATGGGAGTGGCTGCCATACACGACATGATGAGTAGCATGTTTGCAAAGATGACAAGCCCTATGAATACGAAAGGCGCAATAATGACAGTAAGCATTATCAGCCTACTCACATTGCTCGTTCCTATACAGATGGGCACACAGACATGGGACGACCACGACCGCTCTTCGCGCTATATTTGCCACGATGCCGGGTACAACTACCTGAACTCTGCCCAACTGTCAAACAACCCGATTATTCTCTCTAACGGCGACAACGACACTTTCCCACTATGGTACTGCCAGGAAGTAGAGGGTATCCGTACTGACATGCGTGTATGTAATATCATGTATGCCACCACCGATTGGTATATCGACCAACTATGCCGCCCTGCCTACGAAGCTCCAGGAGTGCCCATTAATTGGCATCGTAGCGAATACATTACTGGAGTTAACGACTATGTCGAGATTGTTCCTGAAGCTAAGCAACAACTGCTTGATTACTATCAAAGCCATCCTCAACAAGCACATGAACAATTTGGGACTGAACCATTTGAGTTAGGCAATATCATCAAGTACTGGGTACGGTCAGCAGATGCTAATATGCACATCATTCCTACCGATACCATATACATTAATATCGATCGAGAGGCAGTGCTAAAAAGCGGAATGATGGTGACAGACACCATTCCTAACCGCATGGAAATCTCGCTAAAAGGGCGCCGCTTTCTCATGAAGAGTGACCTAATGCTACTCGAGATGCTCAAAGAGTGTAATTGGGAACGGCCTATCTACATATGCAACTCAGTGGGAGATGAGAGTTACCTGAATCTCTCTGACTATCTAACGACAGAGGGAATTGCCGATCGCATCACCCCTTTCAAGAACCAAACGGCAAAGAATAAACACATAGACACTGAGCGAACATACGAAAATCTGATGCATCGGTTTCGCTTTACAGGCATCGACAAACCCAATATCTACCTCGACGAGCCAAATATGAGTATGTGCTATCGTTACAGAAGGCTGTTCGCACAACTGGCGCTTGCACTCATTGCAGAGCAGAAAACCAGCCGTGCAAAAGAGGTACTGCAGAAAGCCGCAAAAGTAATTCCATACTATAATGTTCCTGCAGATTATCTGTATGGTAGCGACAACGACATCGCTCTTGCCTATTCACTATTAGGCATGAAAAAGGAGGCTGCCAATATCATAAGTATGCTATGGCGGAAATCAATGCAATACCTGCGATGGTATCTTTCCCAAGACCCGCAACGGCTGGCCACCTCGAAACAAGAGTGTAGCAAACACTTCTTTTTTATGCAACAAATAGTACAGACAGCAAATATGATTAACGACTCCTGGGCAGAAAAACTAATAAATGAAATGGAAAAGTACTATCAACAATATCAAAGAATTCATAGTTAGGAGTTAATTAAGTGGGGGCCGGCATTAACTCCTAACTATGAACGATAGGCTACTTCCTTACCAATTCTATATCGCGTTTGACATTGTTGCGAATCTTTCGTAGATAGGCTTGCATGGCCTTGGCATCCTTGGCATCAATAATCTCAAGCAATTCTTTCAGCTCGGTACGAATTTTCGATACCTGCCCAGGTGTGTAAGGGTTGAAGAGTATTTCCTGTAGCAGATAATCATCCTCATTGAGAACGCCTCTGGCAATGCGCATATGACGCTTGAAAGTAGTTCCTGGGGCATCTTGGTGTTTCATTACGGCAGCAAAAACAAAAGTCGACACGAAAGGAATACTAAGCGAGTAAGCTACTGTTTGGTCATGTTCCTCAAAGGTGTACTCGTAAATATTGAGATCAAGCTTTTGGTAAAGATCCTTGAAAAAGATACGACCCATATAATCGCCCTCACTGATAATGATGGCATTCTCTTCCGACAACTGATTAAGGTTGGCGAAGGTGGGGCCGAACATAGGATGGCTACTGACATAGGGATGTCCTGCCTGCTGATAGAATTCCCTTAGATTTGTCTTCACACTGGCAATATCGCTTATGATACAGTCTTCAGGGATAAAGGGAATAACCTCCTTGAATGCAGAAATGGTGTACTGAAGGGTTACCGCATTGATAACTAAGTCTGGACGGAATTCTTTGATTTCCTCGAGCTGAGTGAATCGCTGACAGTTATAGGTAAACCGCATGCGTTTCGGGTCTCTTTCGTATACTGCTGTTTCATGCTCAAAACTCAACAGGTCAAGGAAGAAGCTTCCCATTTTGCCGGCTCCTAATACTAATATTCTCATAATGGCTAAAGTTCATCTATTTGTTAATGATTTCCATTTGCTGTCGCACAGACTCTTGGTGAACAGCTTCGAAAACTGCCTTTACAAAGTCGGTGTCCATCTGCCAGAGTGCACCTTGAGCGCCTCGTTTATCAAGAATCTCATTGTAGCGGGTTGGCTGTAAAACGGTCATATTGTGCTCCTTCTTATAAGTGCCAATCTCACGGCATACTCTCATTCTTTTTGCCAGTAACTCCATCAATTGGTTGTCCAGCTCGTCAATCTGCTTACGCAATTCATGAATACCCTCAGTCGATACTTTCTCGTCACGGATAACAAGCAATGAGAGAATATAGTCGAGCACATCGGGAGTAACCTGCTGTTTAGCATCGCTCCATGCCTCATCAGGTGAGTGGTGGCTCTCTACCATCAAACCGTCAAAGCCTAAATCCATAGCCTGTTGGCACAAGGGCGCAATGAGCTCACGACGTCCTCCGATATGGCTGGGGTCGTTCATAATAGGCAAAGAAGGAATACGACGGCGCAACTCAATGGGTATCTGCCACATAGGAAGATTGCGATAAATCTTCTTATCATAACTGGAAAAACCGCGGTGAATGGCACCCAACCGCTTGATGCCTGCCTGGTTGAGCCGTTCCAGGGCTCCAATCCACAGCTCAAGGTCTGGGTTAACAGGATTCTTTACGAACACAGGAATATCTACTCCCCTAAGTGCTTCGGCCAAAGCCTGCATGGCAAAAGGATTGGCTGATGTACGTGCACCTATCCAAAGGATATCAATATCATATTTCATAGCAAGCTCGGCATGCTCGGGTGTGGCAACCTCTGTGGCTACCAGCATACCAGTCTCATTCTTCACGCGCCTCAACCACGGCAGCGCTTTCTCGCCATTTCCCTCAAAGCCACCTGGCTTGGTACGAGGCTTCCACACACCAGCACGAAAGTTATGACAACCTTTCGATGCCAGCTGGAAGGCTGTGGTCATTACTTGCTCTTCTGTCTCGGCAGAACAGGGGCCTGCTATAACAAACGGACGTTCGTTGTCACTAGGCAGTCTTAGTGGTTCTAAATCTAGTTCCATAGTCTATTTATTTCTTATGATTTTTGTCTTAACTCGAATGATACAGACTACCATTCTATTTGTTCGATACGCTCCAATGCTGCCTGAATCTTCTCTATCTTAGCACAAAGGGAGATGCGGATATATCTCTCACCGTTAGAGCCGAAGATAAATCCAGGCGTAATGAACACACGGGACTCGTGCAGCACTCGCTCAGTCAGTTGCTCGGCATTGTCAAACTTATCGGGTATTCGCCCCCACAGGAACATTCCCACCTGATTGGGATCGAACTGACAGCCCAAAACACGCATAATCTGCTCAGCATACTGGCGACGCGAAGCATAAGTGGTGATATTTGCCTGCCGATGCCACTCCGGTTCGTTTTGGTAAGCCTCTGCAGCAGCTAACTGCAAACCGCGGAACGTACCGCTGTCGATATTGCTTTTTACTTTCAATATCCACGAGATAAAGGTGGCATTTGTGGCACACATGCCAACGCGCCAGCCTGGCATATTATGGCTCTTAGACATAGAGTTGAGCTCGATACAACAATCCTTGGCTCCCGGTACTTGTAACAACGACAAAGGCTTCTCATTCAGAATAAAAGAATAGGGATTATCGTTTACCACCACAATACCCTTTTCACGTGCGAACTGTACCAAACGCTCATATGTCCGCATCTGTGCGTTAGCACCTGTTGGCATATTGGGATAATTCGTCCACATGAGTTTCACACGGCTTAAATCCATTCTCTCCAACTCATTGAAGTCGGGTTGCCAGCCATTGTCCTCTTGCAGGTTGTAGTTCACAATTTTAGCTCCAAGCAGACGACTCAGTGATGTATATGTCGGATAACCAGGATTTGGCACCAACACCTCGTCACCAGAATTCACAAAAGCCAGCGTGATATGTAAGATACCTTCTTTTGACCCTATGAGCGGTTGTATCTCTGTCTTGGGATTCAACTCAACACCGTACCACCGCTTATAAAAGCCTGCCATCGCCTCGCGCAACTCAGGTATTCCCATCGTGGGTTGATAGCCGTGAGCATCGGGCTGATGTGCCACCTCACACAGTTTCTCAATAGCTTTTTCGGATGGCGGCATGTCAGGACTACCAATGGCCAGGCTGATAATATCCTTTCCCTCGGCATTCATCTGCGCCACTTCTTTCAGCTTGCGGCTGAAATAGTATTCACTTACCAGGCCCAATCTGTCAGCCGGTTCAATTTGTCTGTTTGCCATCTTTGTATTCTCCTAATATCTTTAAGTCTTTTGTCAAAGGAATAATCGCGTCTATGGACTGACGATAGCGGGTCAGATCATCATACATCAAGTCGACATAGAAAAGATACTCCCACTCATGTCCGATAATGGGCAGCGACTGTATCTTCGTCAAGTTGATTTTATAGAACGACAATATGGCCAGCACATGGCTCAGACTTCCTTGCTCATGGGGAAGAGAGAACACAATGCTCGACTTGTTGGCCTCTGTCAGAGGACGAAGCATGTCGGCCTTGTTCGGATTGCATACGACCAGAAAGCGCGTAAAGTTATGCTTGTTGTCCTCAATATGATCTTCCAGAACCTTCAACCCGTACATTTCTGCCGCGGATTTGCTGCAGATGGCAGCCCATTCTCGACATTGGTGCTCAGCGATAAACTTGGCAGAGCCTGCTGTGTCTTCACTCTCAACATTCTTTATGCCGGGATGATTGGCAAGAAACTGACGACATTGCATCAACGCTACGGGATGAGAATGTACCTCACGGATAGTGTCCCACGAGTCTTCAGGAAGACAGCAGATACAATGTGAGATGTGAAGCTTATGCTCGCCTACCACAGTTGTTCCAGAATCGCGCAGCAGCTCATAATTGTGCAATAAACTACCGGCAATGGTGTTCTCAATAGCGGTCATGCCGATAGCCGTCGGATCGCGCTTGATGTTCTCATATACCTGCTCGAATGTAGAGCAGCAGATGAGCTGAATCTGCTCGCCTTCGAAATACTGCCGTGCGGCAATATCGTGGAATGACCCATGGAGTCCTTGTATTGCAATTCGTTTCATTTCTATTGATTCTTCTTGTCATTAAAACTGAAAGAAAGTCCCGCCTCATGTTTGTGAAGCGGGACTTGATGTATCTTCTCTCAGATGAAATCTTGTCTATAAGTTGAATTCTACACGCAACTTCCCGCTTCACAGTTTCCTGTAAAGTAATAATAAAAGCAATAAAAAGATGCGTTCAAATGACTCATAATTTTGTTCTTTTATTGATAATCGGATGCAAATGTAAAACTTTTATTCGAACTACGCAAACATTTTGGAAGAAAATGTTCTTTTTCCCTTTCAAAACGATTGTTTTCTTACCGGATATTACTTAATCAGCTGTTCGTAGACATCATTTGTAAGAGCATTCACACGAACCTGCTCGGGCCAGCGCTCCTCGTTTTTTACAATCGACTTTCCAATGTCCTTGGACTTCTCAAAACGGTAGCGCGCATTAATGTAGCCCTCATTACCATCCTTTGCCAGCACATAACAATACAGCCGGAACTTATATGAAACTATATCACCATTTTTCCGAACGGGCAGATTCTCCCATTTCTGCTGCGGAATCACGCAAGAGATGATCTTTGCCTGAGGATAACTTTTTGAGAATTCCTTACGGCAAAGCCCAAGAAGCTCGGCAGCATCACTCTCTCTATAGAGATTTGTGTCGTAGATGCGCATGTACCTATTTCCATCGATATACTTCACACCCACCGTGTCGCTGCTCAGTTCATCGCTGATAGCCTCAACAGTATTATTAACACCTTTCTTTGCTTTTTTCCAGAAGTCACTAACGGCATTCTGAATATCCTTGCCCACTTTTCTTGCTTTGTCGCTCTGTGCGTTAGCAGGAGCAGCCAGCATCATACCGGCCATGAGCACTAATACCAATCTTTTTACTTTCATACGATCCTTATTAAGTTAATATTTAGGATTATACCTCCTATGTGCGCTGCAAAGATATCATTAATTGGTGTAAAACACCATGAATGAGTGGTTAAATAAAGAAAAAAGAGCGTTAAATATTTTGCAGTTACAGGCTATTGGCTTAACTTTGCCCTTGTCATGAAGCGGAAACTGTTCATCATTGCAGCCATTTTGCTTACTTCTCTGACACAAGCTCAGGAAGTAAGAACACCTCTGAAATCGACTATCGATACGATTCCAGTGGTACAAGAAGGTGTTGGTAGAACGCCCTCAGCCGATCGTCTTCAACCACAACCCTCCACATTCGGAAAGCAAAAGGAAGCACAGCGAACCGAATTGGCATCGCAAGACTCGCTGCATCTGCCATTCTTGAACCGTTTCGGACAGACACGAACCTTCGGATTTTACCCACTGTGGTGGGGCGGATGGTACGACTGGCAGCTTCACAAGGGCCTCAATGTTAATCTCGGTGCCTCTGTCTTTGCCCAGTTTGGCAAGAACGCATGGCACAAAGGCACTGGTTTTCAGCAGGACATCTCGCTGATGTATGCCCAGCCCCTTACCGACAAGCTGTCGTTGGCTGTTGGCGGATACTTCAACAATATCTCCTGGGCGCATGACTCATGGCGCGATGCTGGCATCAATGCCGTTCTTGGATACAAGTTTGATGACCATTGGGAAGCATACCTCTATGCGCAGAAGTCATTGGTAAACAAGGCCATGCCCCTACCCCTCTACGACATGAGCAATATTGGCGACCGCCTTGGAGCTGCTGTGCGCTACAATTTCTCACCATCGTTTAGCATCCAAGTTTCTGTTGAGAGCCGCAAAGGACCTGATTGGATGCATCCTTTTGGCTATCCAACTAATGATGATTTCAACTCTTTCCCTCAGAGAGATATGAGATAGGGGCACAGAGTAGCCTTCCACAATCATGGAAGTGCCCTCTATGACGCCAGAGCAGCCTTCTACATCTGTATCATTGCCTTCTGCACTATGGCAGATGTTTCCAGCTCATTTTATGTACTTTAACCTCAGACTGTTAGCCACTACACTAACGCTCGAACAAGCCATCAATGCACTTGCCCACATCGGTGTAATCTGGAAATCAATGCCAAAAATGTGTAATACTCCTGCAGCCAATGGTATACAGACGATATTGTAAATAAAAGCCCAGAACAAGTTTTGACGAATCATGCTGACCGTATGGCGCGACAAGCTAATAGCATCGGGGATGCGGCGAAGGTCGGTACCCATGAGTGTTATTTGCGCAACATCCATAGCCACATCGGTGCCCTGCCCCATGGCAATACTAACATCGGCTGCCGCCAATGCCTGAGAGTCGTTGATGCCGTCGCCCACCATGGCCACGCGACGGCCCTCCTGCTGCAGCTGGCGCACCATATTCTCCTTGTCTTGTGGTTTCACTTGGCTCTGGTAATGACTGATGCCGGCTTTCTCGGCCCAATAGCGGGCAGCCTCATCGTTGTCGCCGCTCATCATGTAGACCTCAATCCCATCCTTGCGAAGTTGCTCAACGGCCTCGCGGGCATAGGGTTTCAGCGTCTCGCGCTCCTCCAAGGGCAGATTGCCGGCACGGGTAAAGTCGATGTCGCGGTTGGGAATCGTCAGCGTTCCTGTTTTGTCGACCACCATGGCATCCACAGTACGCATGTTTTCAAGTGCCGTAGCGTCTTTTATCAGTATATTTTTCTCGGCAGCTTTGCCTATACCCACCATCAAGGCTGTAGGCGTAGCCAGTCCCATGGCGCACGGACAGGCTATAACCAGCACGGCCACAGCCGAAAGAATGGCATGCGGGAGTGCTTCGTTTCCGCCAGCTATCCACCATGCGAGAAACGTCACGAACGACAAACCAAGCACACACGGTACGAAAATCATGGCTATCTTGTCGACAACCCGCTGCACGGGAGCCTTCGAGCCTTGAGCCTCTTCCACCATCTGGATGATGCGGGCGATGGCTGTCTGCTCACCGGTCTGACGCGCGCGGAAACGCAGAGTGCCCTGCTGAAGCACTGTTCCGGCCAACACTCTTGAGCCTCGCTGCTTCAAGACGGGAGTCGGCTCGCCCGAAATCATGCTCTCGTCAACATAGGCTCCGTCGGGGGTCATGAAACTAGTGGCCTCCCATACATCACCGTCTACGGGCAGTCGCTCGCCGGCCCGCACCTCCAACAAGTCACCATAAGAAATGGTTGAGATGGGAACATTGTTAAACTTATCCTCATCCTCTTCTTTCTGCACCTCGTTTTTGGATGAGGAAACCAATCTAGCCGTCTTCGGCTGCATGCCCATCAATGTGCGAATACTATCGGCTGTGGCGTTCTTAGCACGTTCCTCCAACACGCGGCCCGTCAGCACAAAAGTGATAATCATTACCGACGCGTCGAAATAAGTATGCCATTCAATACCGTGAACGCCCCAGACAGCATCACCGAAAAACGTATTGAAGGCACTAAAAAGGAAGGCTATGAGCGTTGACATAGCCACCAACGTATCCATGGAAGCGGTTCGATTGCGCAACTGTTTCCAGGCATTGATATAGAACTGCCGTCCAGGATAAAGCATATTCGCTAATGAAAGCAGCAGGCAAACTTGGTTGGCAAAACTACGGCTGACCGAGGTGTCTGCTTCTTTAAAAAGACGCAACCACCCCATGGAGATAGCCATTACCAACAAGGCGAACACCCACGACAACAGCATTTTGCGGCGCAACAGGCGGTATGACTGCCTTTCTATCTCAACAGCGCTGCGGTCTTCTTCAATCACAAGATCGAATCCGATGCTGTTTACTGCCTCCTTCATCTTCTCCAATGAGATAACTTCCGGATCATATTCCACCCATGCCGAACGTCCCGCCAGCGAAACAGCTGCCGAAGAGATGCCTTCCAAGGAGTTGAGTTTCTTTTCAACGTGAGACGAACAGGCCGAACAGGCCATACCTACAACAGGGATTGTTTTCTTGATCATATGGACATAAACTCTGGCAGATGAAATATCAGACGACTTTCAGCTGACGCAAGGCATTAAGAATACCATTATCGTCGACAGAAGTGGTGACCATGTCTGCATTCTGCTTAACCTGGTCAGTGGCATTGCCCATGGCCACACCCTTTCCAGCACGACATAGAATAGCTATATCATTGCCCCCATCGCCAAAAGCTATTGTATCTTCGGGACTGATTTGCAGATAACGGCAGATAGATTCCAATCCTTTGCCCTTGTCAGCCTCACAAGATGTGATGTCGGTGAAAGCAGGATGCCAGCGACTAGACACACAATGAGGCAGACCATGCATGACGGCCGGTTCCTCATCTATCGTTATGAGGGGAATCAATTGCAATACTTGTTGTTGCATGACGTTTTCAACAGGCACGACTTGATCGACTGTCGGAATGTTAAGCAGTTGTTTGAATATACGTACCAGCTCTTCGTTATAATTCACTACGGCATTATCGTGCTCGCCGATAAAGGCACAGGCAAAACCTTTTGTCTGCGCCATATGAAGCATGCTTCTGACATCGTTGTGCGGAATAGGCTGGCAACAAACGACCTCATCGCCCACAGTGCAAAGCGCACCGGTGGTGGTGATGTAGCCGTCGATGAGATGCTCGATAGCATCAAGGTTATTAATGTAGGAGCGAGGGCGTCCCGTTGAGATGAACACCTTTGCTCCATTGGCTTTGGCCTGCGTCAACGCAAAAATGGTTGACGCAGGTATTTTGTGTGTCTGAAAACTGACTAGCGTTCCGTCGATGTCGAAAAACAGAGCTTTCATTAATTAATGGCTGCTTATTTCACGACAAACTTCTTGCCACCACGGATATAAATGCCCTTAGGCAGAGCACCACGCACGCGCTGACCGGAAATCGTATAGATGTCGGTTGAGTTACGTAATTCGACGGGAACGGTGACAACACCGGAGGTGTAATTGTCGTAAGAGAAGGCTATATTCTTCATGTCGCCCCAGATATAATTCTCCAATCCGGGATAATCGATAAAGGGATTGCGGTTCTCCTGAATGCCATACACAGCTATATTCCGATTGGTCTCCTTCTCGCTGACAGGATCGTTTTTGGCCCATTTCATCAACATCTCCAACTGCCACGATGAAAGACCGGGATAAGTTTTGCCATCAAGAGTGGGCCGTGACTCTGAATAATTTTTATACCAATCAACTATTTTCTCCTCATAGCAGGTCACCATATAAAAATAGGTACGCGCGAAGTCACCCTTGTATTCATCGTTAGGCTCGAACACGGTGCCCGTATAGCCAGGATAAGTGCATGTGCCTAGTTTGCTGAAGCCATTGTTCGACTTATAGATATCGCCGTTATTTTCTCCAAATGGATAATTGTTACGCCGGTTGTTCACATAGCCATCCGTTGGAAAAAGATGGTTCAGATCTGTATACATAGGCATTATTTCACCCCCAAACCAACTGTTAGGGAATGAATGCTCTCGATTATATACATCTCCCTCATTCTTGTAGTTTCCAGCCTGGTCTGTACCAAAAGTATAATTAGTTGTATTAGAATACATATCCCACACTTTGCCATCAGCCCGTTTGTCGGTAGTTCTAAAATGTGTCCAAAGTGCTTTGTAGGCATTACTGAGACTACCTCCCTCATTGCGGTTATAGATAATCCCACACAAAGCCGTTTTCAATGCCTCACCTTTTTGGCCGTTGGCACTTTGATAATAGGAACCCGAGTTGTTTGGCCCTTGCGCCATAACTCCCAAGAATGGCAATAACAGACAAATAGTAAAAACTTTCCTCATAGGCTGTCAGTTTGTTTGTGTTATTAAAATAAAAACTGGCCTGCCGACTCACATTGAGTCAACAAAGCCAGCAACAATTATACGGTTATTACTTATGCTTTTTGTAATACTCCAATCCTCGCTTCACGTTTTCCTTTACCGCATCAGAAGACATTGTAGCACCTGTCACACCGTCTACTTTAGCCGTTACGGCCTTCGAAACTTTCATACCGTCCCAAGCTTTCATCACGTTAGCCTTCACCTTGGCAAAATACTTGGGCGACTCAGTATTCTTCAAGGCAACCACCTTCACCACTTTGTTCTTCTGAATATGAATCTCTACGGGAGTAGTGCTCTTGTATCCCTTTACGTCTTTGGCAAGTGTGGTAGTATTAACGACGTAGGTTCCGTCGCTCTGCTTTTTCATTACATCCTGAGCAGTAACGCTCATTGTGGCTATGGTCATTACAGCCATCATTACAATCTTTTTCATTCTTCTTTTCTTTATTAAATTTTTATCTATTAGTATCTATTAATATCTGAACTATCCGCTCTGCACTACGTCCGTCCCAACGATCAGGCAATCCGCATTTTTTCCATTGACCGCTGACCATATCCCCGACGGCTGC
>JAEEXN010000113.1 GCA_016291595.1 Prevotella sp. | reverse complement strand
TAATGGACGGTTGGCCTGGAGTATCTGCGGCTTTTCTACTATTTCAATGCTTCCGTAATAGAGTGTCATAGCTGGTGGTGTTTTAGATATTCGTCAATCTCGCTCAATATAGCCTTTTCTCCTTGAGTGTGCAACACCTCATAATGCTCCAACAGGAAATCAATCACTCCTCTTTGCAGAAACATTTGTTCTGTCTCTGCACCACCCAGTTCATTGGCCTTTTTGTATTGCTCTATACAAAAGGATACAAACTCTATCTTGGACTGTTGTTTAGGGCCGCACATGTTGTATGGTTTTAGGTTATAACGAGATTGTTCAGGAGTTCATAGCGTACCTCCCATTCTGCGGCAATAGGCAGAGAGGTCGCGCACATTGGAGGCAAACGACTGCGTATTCAGATAGTCATACTGACGGTCGAAAAGTTCCAAAGCCTTATATTGGCTCAAGTACTTTGCTGCCTCGACTGTTGTGAGGCCGTAATGCTCAGCGAACTCTGCAATGAGTGCAACCACATATTGAGCTTTGTCTGATGCCATTATTATTACTTTCCCTCATTAACGTTGGAAAGCTGAAATTATTGTGTTGTATTTTAATTCGTGTGGACAATACGGCAAGTAGGGATGTGGCATACAGACCGCACAGAAGCGTTACTAATGCTTGAGGCTTGGATACATGGCGTAGTATTGCGCCTCGCCCATGGCATCTGCTTCTTCTACCTTGTAGTGGTATTGCGGAGGAACGAGTTCGCAGAAAGTGTCGCCCGTCATGCCGTGAAAACCGTATCCACACGGCCAACTCCAAGCCATTATCTGAACTATGCGCGGCATCATAGAGTCCAATAGGTTGTTCTTTAGTAAGAATTTCAACGCTGAGCAGAAATTGCTGATACCGGAATCATAGTATTGTTCCCACAGGTCGCCATTGCAGAACGAAAACTCGTAGATACGTTCTACATAGAAGACCATTGCTTCAGCTAACGTATCGGCTGATGGAGCCAGTTTCTTGAAGTCAGACAAAGCTTTTCGGCACACGCTGAAACGGCACTGGGGATTGCGCGAAAGATCGTCATCAAACTCCTTGAGGACTATTTTCTTGAACTTCTCTAGTTCACCTGTCTCATTTGGGTTGACAAAGTAGTCGAGGTATTCCCGTGCCTCTTTTCGGGCATCATATAGTTCCAACACTACATTGATGACTTCCTCCTTGCTCATCCCTGCGAGCAGCTTTTTCACTTGTGACTTGGACATTCTCTTTGGTTTTTTGATGGTATGCTTGATGCAGATAATGCTATTTCTTCAACAATTCGGAAAGCAGTTGTAAGCCTTTATCTGTTAGGTAATAGGCCTGGTCTGGGCGGCTCTCTGAATCCGGATATAGTTTACTGACATAACCGGCTTCAATGGATGGATACAAGTAGCGATTACGGAAATTGTCTCCGCCTTTTAATTGCATGGCAACCATTATTTCACGTGTAGAAACAGTATTGCCACGAATTGCCAAGATAATTCTTGCGATATTTTTATCTACTTTACCAGCTACCTTACCTGTAGCTTTACCTCTTTCTTTACCTCCTTCTTTACCTCTTATTTCATCCCTCCGCCACATAACAACCCTGATATCATCGTCTTGATAAAACTCTGGCTTGCGGAGTCCGTAGGATAGGCAGTGATCTATAATGTCAGTAGCTCCTGTTCCCAACTGTTCAGTTCATATAGATGATGTTCCCTTATTGCCGCAAAGCGGTTTCTAGTTTGTTAACCCAAGCACGGAAATGCAGACAGCGATCAAGCAGGGTAGGCATTCCGTGTTGTTGAAGGATCTCGATGCCATATAAAACCTTTTCGTATCCTGGTATTAGTTTAATCAGTCTAACCGATGGTGCTGTGTTCGGTTGGTTATTGATGTCTTCTGGATTTGGATAGTTGTGAATAACTTGTAGCAGTTCCTTCCTCTTGAACTCTGATGGCTCAAATAATGCATCAACACCATTTATTGATGAAAAAACCAATGCCTCAAATTCGTGAAGCTGAATATAGGGAATTAGATTATCAAAAGTACATTGTTGAGCACTTTCGATATCTTCCTTCAATTTTCCTTCAATATATTCTACTTGTTGTAGATGTGTATGGAAGGTGGAAGAATCTTGTTTGCCGGGAAAACTCGATGGCAGACGGTAAAAATCAAGCATAGTGGAGACAATGACGTCATTCTCATAGAGGGTGTTGATAATATCCTTCTTTACATCAGAATATTTTAAAATTCCACCGTTTGACTTCTTTATCTTGAAGCACTGAATACTGTTATACAATCCCAATGATGTGAAATGCGGGGAAAGAATGTTGTTAACGAAACTCTCCTCGGCATCTCCTTCTACGATAATAACTAATCTTTTCATAATGCTTTAGGTTGTCCGTTAATAACACTTTTTGCCCATAGCTCACCAAGAGAGTAGTCTTCAAGCCATCTCTCTAATTGTTCTCTATTCAGTCTTTCAAAAACTGATTGATCATCACGACGGTCAACAGTTATTACATCTTCAGGTTGAAAATAGTTGATGAGGCTAACCGATTGAGTAGAAATAATAATCTGACAACCACGATCTGCAGCGGATTTAATCATACCTGACAACTTGGCAATTGCCACAGGGTGCAAACCTAACTCCGGTTCATCAATAATAATTACCTTTGGAAGATCTGGTTGTAAAAGTAAGGCTGAAAGCGCAATGAATCGAATACTTCCATCCGACAAGTCGTTAGCGTCAAAATACCTATTATGATTATCCTGTTCCGTCCATACAAGAGCTATTTGGGAATCATCCAAAACTGATGGTTGCAAGTCGAATCTTTCAAAATAGGGCATTACTGAACGAATAGTCATTTCTATACGTTTCAGGGTCTTTGGATGCTTTTGTTGAAGAGCGTATAAGAAGGCTGGCAGATTTCCCCCATCTATTGCTAAAGACCTATTGTCTTCTAATTTCGCCTTACTGCGCAAAGGAGAACCTTTCTCAGTATCATGAAAGTGGTATATTTTGTAACATTGAATGTAATCTTTCAAATATTGATTTCTTGGATATGTAGAATCTTTGATTGTGCTTTCTGAAAGATTATTCTTGGGATAGTCAGCTCTTCCGGTAAAGAGACTCGCCTCAGTCGCAATGAATAATGTATCATCATCTGTTGGCTGAAGTTTTACAGAATATGCATTCTTCCCAAAGCCAAGAAACCCTTCTATCTCAGATGTCTGTTTTCTTCCATAATGCAACAGCCTATCAACCCCACTTTGTCTTGAATAGGACTGTAGCCGTTGCTCATAAATAGCATTAATGAATCCAAAGAATGATATAAAGTTAGACTTTCCAACGCCATTAGACCCAATAAGGATATTGATTGGATTTAAGTCCAAATCCAAATCCTGAATGGATTTGTATCCCTTTATTCTTATCTTATTTAAGATTACTCCCATATTGAAACGTATTATTATATAAATAACGTAATTATTCTGATTTTCGTATGTGTGCTTGTAATTTAGAAAGGTTTGAGGGCACTGGGAATGTTTTAGTTCAATGGCAACCTCTATTGCTTTCTTTGTATCTTCTGGGTAATAGGATAAAGATTATTGTATTTCGGATTGCAAATCATGAGCGGTCGAAAGATTCTTGATTAACAGTTACCCGTTGATAATAAGGCGGTGGCGAGTATGCTTAAGATAGGGTAATGGCGTTATCAAAAGAAACGCCTTATAGCCGTGCAATTAGATGACATAAAATACCGAGCGCCGGAGTTGGTGAGAATCATACCCGATGAAGTGTTATCGCGTCTTGCGACAGACACAAAAGTCGACTACTATAGCAAGGTTTTAAGCGGGGAACGGATGTTCCATCTGCTTTTGTACGCATTCTGCATGACGGACAGGATAAGCCAACGACGTGTCGAAACAATGTTCAACAGCCAGCAGTTCAAGACACTCTTCGATTATGCAGAAGGGATGACGGTTAGCCGAAGCTCCATCTCCACAAGGCTGTCGAAAATGAATGTGGAGTTCTTTGAGAAGGCCTATGAGTATGTGTATGCCGAGATGTCCGCACTGTACACGGAAGAGGAGCTTGGGAAGAAACAGCTTGTGCGGGTCGACAGTTCGATGGTGGCAGAGGCATGCAACAAGCTCAAGAAAGGGTTTTCGGTCGGGAAAAAGCCGAACAAAGGAGAAAGCCGCAAGCAGGTAAAGTACACGATGGGGTACGACGGCTTCGCAGTGAAACTGGCCGACATCTTCTCTGACCCGACCTATCTCAGCGAGGACAGAGCGATGCCCGCCGTCGTCACAGAAATGATAAAGAAGGACAAAGACCACACGAACATCTATGTTCTGGACCGCGGCTTTGCGGCAGTATACAACTATGAAGGCATCACCGAGAGGAACGCAGTATTCATCGGACGGCTCAAGACGGGATGCAAAATGGAAGTGGTACGCAGCCTGATGAGAGCGGGCACTGAGAAGAATCTCGGGAAACTGGAACTGACTGACGATTTGGAGGTGAGACTGTATGACAGGGGATCCAAACAGTTTACGGAACGGACGTACCGGGTTGTCAAAGCCAGATTCAAGGAGCCTCGCGACACCACGCGCAGCAGTGCCAAAGGGAAACACCCTCGGGTTGAGAACGACATATATTTCATCACCAACGACTTCGACCTGTCCCCGCAAGAAATCGCGGAGGCCTATCGCAGACGTTGGGACATTGAGGTCTTCTTCCGTTTCCTGAAACAAGAACTCAATTTTTCGCATTTCCTTTCCGTGAGTGAGAACGGACTGCGCATCATCCTGTATATGACACTTATCACTGCGGTAATGATAATGATATACAAACGCAGAAATGGAATGGGTTATTCGGAGGCCAAGTTCACGTTCCGCATAGAGATGTCAGACTACATCATGGTACTGGGCATATTCCTATCCGGTGGTGATACCTCGAAATACGCCCATCGCTATAAGATTCGAGACAGCGTACCCTCGGTACCTTACAAATCTTTCGTCCGCTCATGATTTGCAATCCGAAACATTCCGCTGGGCTGGATTTTTGTGGATGGCGGTGGGCATACTGAGGTCGAGCTCAGGCTTGGAGCCACTTGTAGCGCTCTACACTGTAGATGGGCAGGAAGGGAAGAAGTATGGGGGTCTTCTTGACGTAGGCCTGGTATTCGGGGTCGTTGCCGTAGACTTCGTTCTGGCGCAGCTCCAGACGGCGGGCGCCGCTGAACATGACGTAGACGATGCCGATGTAGCCAATGGCAGCGATGAGCCATTGCCACCACGTAAGGCCTGCCCCGATGCCGCTGAGCAGGACTCCGGTCCAGATGGTGACTTCGCCCAGATAGTTGGGGCAGCGTACAAGGCGGTAGAGTCCAGTGTCGACAAAACGCTTGGGGTTGCGCTTCTTGGCAGCGCTTTTCTGCATGTCGGCAAAGGATTCAAGCAGGATGCCGCAAAGCACCATGGCTGCACCTATCCAAGCCCAGAGGTCGTTGACTGCGGCACTGGCCTGGGTGTTCATCAGGCGGAATGCCACAGGGCTTACCTGCAGCACATAGAGGATGGCACAGAAGAGCCATACGGTGATGATGACACCCACAGGTTTTTTCTTCTGGAGGGAGGGCTCGTAGAGGATTTTGCGGTAGGATGCAGCCTTGCGCTCACGCATCAGCAGGAACGTGCCAAGCCGCATTCCGAATACGATGAGCAGGCAGCACAGCACCACCGTGGGCACTGAGAGTACGCTGCCAAACATCACCATCATAGCCGCCGCCAGCGCCACGATGCCATAGCCGTAGCCAAGGCTGAAGAAATAGATGAAATACTTCCAGCCCACGGCACTCACCGCGAGCGATACTGCAAAGAGAATAAGGAGTTCTGTCATAATCTGTAAGTTTTACTTGTAAATTTCAAAATGCAAAGATACGAAGAATTATCCAAATGGCAAATGATGTCGGGGCATTTAGTTCTGTTTGCCCAGGGAGAGTCAGTAGTTGAAAGCGTTAATTGGACAGTGGTTAGGCGCGGTAGTTTCCACCTTCTTGTTCCTGTGGCGGTAGTTGCGGTCGAGGATGACGCTCCCCTGCTCCTCCTGGTACGGCGCCGTCTTCTCGCCGAGCTCTTTGGCCTCCTGCTGGTTCTCCACACTCCGCACCCTCGGCAGAGCAAATCAGGATAACGCTATTGCCATTGACTTCTTTTTTGAATTAATCCAAGCCTGCATAGTCTTGCCGCCACACCTTTAGGACTACGTTGGCATATGACTGACATTTCATCCAGTGGCTTCCTCTGGCGGAATAGCTCAATTAGAATTGCGTCCTCATCTTTCTTCCAAGGTGCGTATGCTTTGGGATAAGTAAGTCTGCTTTGCACTTTATAGTCCGGGAGGCAGGGTTTGGAATTTGTGAGGAGATCAATTATGCTGTCAAGTAATTTGGCAGGAGTAGTGACATTATTGTAAATTGAAGCTACGCTGTCAGGCATATCCAATCGTGATACGTATAGTACATCCGGGTCGCTGGGTAAGCCACCGATGCCAAGGAGGAGAAAGACGGGCATGCGGTGTTCCGTGGCATATTTCTCGAAGAGGGCCACTCTGGCTGGAGGCAGCAGCTCTTTGCTGATGTCTTTGGGCATATGGCTCCGCCATTTGCACTCTATGGCGAAGGGGCAACCGTCGTATTCAAGAATAAGGTCGGGGTTGCTGTTGCCTTCGGGGTAGATGCCGGGCAAGCTCTTGTCGCCTCGCCATTCCTTGAGGGTCAGCTTGTCGTTGATTGCCACGCCCAGCAGTTCCAGCACGTGGTCTTCGAACTCGCGTCCTTTCAGCAGTTCGACGTTCATGGTGATCGACTTGATGCGCAGGTAGACGGTGCTGTAGGGGCGGTCGATGGCCTTGTGGATGGCGTGGATGCCCATGTCTTCGTAGTACATGCGCAGTAGCCGCTTGTCCTCGGCTACCGACCAACGGTGGGGCTTTTCATTGGGTTCTGCCACTTTCAGGTCGGTATTGTCGAGCAGATGGGTGACGTCGCTGTGTCCCGTCAGCAGGCCGAAGATGCTGCCGTTGGGGTTGATATATCCGCAGACGATGTGCTGCACCTGTCGGATGGTCCACCAGTTGCGCAGACGCGCCTCGAAGCCTTTGCCGTCGCTCTCCTCGCGTTGCAACACGAGGACAAGCAGGCGGTTCTCTTTCAGCGCCTGCTCAATCTGCACGTTGTATGTGTTGCGGAACTTGCCTGTCACCACCAGCGCCGTCGGCACGTGGCATACGAGCAGCGCCTTCAATACCTCCTCTTCCAGCTCCGACGTGTTGAAGCACACCGCACACTGCCCCCTATCGAACTCCTCCACCCACCGAAACACCTTCTCATAGCACGACAACGGCGTCCTCCTCGACGTCAAGAAAAGCGTCTTCTCCCGCCGCCAAAGCTCTTTGTTGCCAATGGTTCTTGCGATGCGCATAAGCGGCTCTTATCGCATAGTGATTTCCTGATAGAGTGCATTCACCCCCAGCCACCAATATTTGGTCTTCTCTTGTTCCAGTTTTGCATATACTGGTGAGGTGTAAACCATAGTGAGAGCATCAGCCATACTCTTTGCATAACCGTTCTGTAAAAGGCGGTTGGCCAGCTGTGCCACCTTGCTTGGAAGCAATAGATGCACATTGTCCTGTGTTATCTTGGGCTGGGTCATAGTTTCACCTCCTTGTTGCCTGTGTATTCAAGTGTGGCTAATGATTGCTCGGTATGGAACAGCAGTTGGTCTACCAACTTGTGTGTCTTCAGACGGCGGATGAGTTCGCGCTTATTAATGATTCCCGATTCATAGAGGTTGAAACTGAGGTAGACATTATCGTTGGCCACGGGCCCGGTTACGATGTCGTAGTCGTGGTTGTAGTTCTGGATAGTGCGATTAGCGTGCACAAAGTCCACCCATGCCTCATTGGCAGAACGAAACAGGCGTGTGCGAAAGCCTTTTTTAGGAGTGTATTCGTAGATATTGATGTACCCTACCTTGGAGTTGCTTTGCTCCATACGCAGTTTCACCCATCTGCGTGCTTGTTGTTGGCTGGTGGTAGTGTAGAATCCTGTGCCGAAGTCTAATGGACGGTTGGCCTGGAGTATCTGCGGCTTTTCTACTGTTTCAATGCTTCCGTGGT
>JAEEXN010000112.1 GCA_016291595.1 Prevotella sp. | reverse complement strand
GTCTCGGGGTTGTATCCCCTCAACATCTGTGCGGCGATGTCCAGGTCGTTGGCGATCTGTCCCCACACCTCTGCATTAGTGTTACGGGTGAAATAACGGTCCTCGATGGTCTCACTGATCTTCAGTGGCACACAGAAGTCGGTGTTTGCCGTTGCCTTGGCGTAAGGCATGCCATACACATTGGCCAACTGTGTGTAATAGAAGGCGCGCAGGAAATGAGCCTCACCGGAGACATGGGCCATGAGCTGCTCGTCGGCGGCATTCTTCGGTTCGATCTTCTCTGTCTGGAAGATGATGGCATTGATAGCCCCTATACGCTTATAGATATTCGCCCAGGAACCGTCGGTCCATTTCTTGTTAAGGTCGTCCATGTTCGGATCTGCTGCCCAGCGGTACATGGCTCCGAGCACATGCAGTGGAGAGCAGGTGCTGGATGTCTGTACATAATTGTTCAGCATGAGCACGTCGGCGTCATCATCGAGCACATGGACATACGCCATGTTGTAGGTATTCATATTCTCCGGAGAGAGTGAGCCGGGAGAATAGGTGCTGAGGTTGTTGGTCTGAAGGAATGCCTCACCAATCATGAGGTCCTCCAGGTCTTGTGCTTTCTCACAATAACGCTGGTCGGTGGAGTACTCCTCGAGGAAATCACCGCATGAGCTGACGAAGAGGGCGCCCATGACAGCAAGCGCGGTACACAGCTGGTATCTGATAGAATGATATATTGTCTTCATTGTCGTTTGATTCTTTAAATAATTGTTTGCTCCTCTGAAAATTATATCCATATATAACTATTAGAATGTGAGACTGACGTTCAGACTGTACGACGGACGTACGGAGAGATTAAGAGCAGGAGCAGAACCACTCTGCGAGGGGTCTTGGCCCTTGAGCTTCGAGCTGCAGATGGTGAAGAGGTTGGTTCCGACGAGGTTGATGAAGGCTGCCTTGATGCCAAGGGCCTTGACCAGCTTCTCGTCGACATTGTAACGCAGCGAGAGCGTCTGCAACTTCAGATAGTTTCCGGAAACGACGCGGAGGTCTGAGTTGTCGTACATGTCGTAGACCGTACCGGCGAATGAGTAGGCGGTAGCGGGATAGTTGTTCCACCACATGGAGTAGTTCGTGGTTGCCTCGGTAGAGAGTCCGGGGATGTTGGTGTAGGCCTCGTCGCCCGGGCGGCGCCAGCGGTTGACAAACTCCTTGCGCAGGTTCTGCTGCGGGTAAGCCACGTTGGTGGCGTAGCCGGAGGTGATCTTCGAGAGGCGGATCTTGTTACCCAACGAGTAGGTCAGGTTGAAGGAGAGACCCCAGTTGCCGTAGCCGAAGTAGTTGGCAATACCGCCCTGGATGTACGGCTCGCGGCAGCCCGACTCTTCCATCACCTTGAGGAAGACCTCCTCGCGGGTGAGGTTGGCGTACTCGGCCATATACTCTTCTTTCTTCTCGTCCTCACATCCGTAGAAGGTGGGGGCTCCGGTCTCGTGGTCCAGACCCTTGAACTTGTAGCTGTAGAAGGTGCCTACGGGCTTGCCTGCCACGTCGAGGTTTCCGTTGAGGAAGTCGTTGTACGTCAGCTCGTCGCGCAGCACATTCGTCTTGTTGTTGATGGCACGGTTGACCACCTTGTTGATGACCTCACCGATCTGCGGGTCGATGCGCCATACGAAGCCGCGCTTGTTGCCGCCGATGTTGGCCTGCTCGATCGGGGTGAAGGAGAACGAGAGCTCCACACCCTGGTTGTTGAGGGTTCCGGCGTTAACCACATACTGTGTGATACCGTTAATCTCGGAGATCTTCTTGGTCAGGAAGGCGTCGCTGGTGTGCTTGTAGAAGTAAGACACCGTACCGCGCACCTTGTTGTTGAAGAGCGCGAAGTCGAGGCCCACATTGAACGACGACGTCTTCTCCCACTTCAGGTTCGGGTTAGGATAGTTGGAGATGGTGGCGTAGGGCTGCTGGAAGATGTAGTCGGTGAGGGTGCTCTGCCGGATGATCATCTGCGAGGTCTGTCCGGGAATCATGTTTCCCTGGTAACCCCAAGAGGCGCGCAATGCCACGTCGGTCACCCAGTCGACCTTGCGGAGCACGTCTTTCTTCATGTTCCAACGACCGGACACCGACCAGATGGGTGAGAACTCGTCGTTGGCACGTGTGCCGAAGAGGTTGCTCCGCTCTGCGCGCATGTGTACGTTGAAGATATAGGTGTCGCGGAAGCCGTAGCCCAGCGTGCCGTAGTAAGCCAGCTCGTTTGTCAGGTTACGGTTGCGCTTGCCCTTACCCTCGTCGGAGGCCATGAACTGCAGGTAGTACATGGAATAGTCGGTCGGCACGTAGTCGAAGTAGCCGCCATACTCGCGGAAGTAACCGCGGCGGGTGATGGAGAAACCCTTGTACTCCGTAGAAGTAGCCTCCACACCGGCGCTGGCGGTGAGCAGATGCTGGGCGTTGGCGCCGAAGGTCTTCATGAAGTTAGCCTGCAGACGGGCCATCCAGTTGTTGTTGCGGGTCTCCTCGCGCTTCAGCTGTCCTCCCAGCGGACAGAGGTCAGAGCGGTTGGAGCGGTCTGCACGGAGGTCGAAGACGTATTTCGTGTCGCCTGTGTAATACTCTTCCTGAGTGGTGTTAGAGATACCATACGAGAAGATACCGTCCAGGTTCAGGCACGGGAGCAGCGAGTAGCGCACCTGTGTACGCAGGTTCATATTGTTCGTCAGCTGCTGGTTTCCGGAGTTGTCCAGCTCGTGCAGGATATTATAGTTGTAGATATTTCCGTAAGAGTTGTTGATGGGGTAATAGAACAGCTCGCCGTCAGTACCGTATGCGGGCATGGTGCGCGCCATGTTGTAGGCATAGTCCATCACGTTAATCGACGATGCCAGAAAGTCGTGCTTCTGGTAGTTTCCTAACAACTGGAAATTAACCGACACCTTCTTGTAGTTGGCATTCAGGTTCACCGTGGCATTATACCGCTTGTTGCTCTCGCCCTTGATGACGCCACCCTCATCGCCATAGCCGAGTGAGGCGTAATAGCGCATGGTGGGCGAACCGCCTGAGATAGATGCTGTATGGCTGTGCGACACCACATCCCTCGTGAGGAGCTTGAACCAGTCGGTATTCAGCGTGCTGTAATAGTTGGTGAGGTCGTGATACTCATTGAAGTCTATTTTGCCAGCATAGTAGTCCTGCAGGGCCTGCTCGTAGCCCGACCACTGTGACACATTATTATAGTACATGCCGCGGTCGATGAGCTCCTTGGCTACATCCAGGCGCTCTGCCGATGTCATCATGTAGACATCACGGTCGGAGTAGCGGGGACGGCTCGTAAAGGTCATGGTGCCGTTGTAGCTCACCGACGGAGCACCCACCTTACCTTTCTTGGTGGTAATCACAATCACACCATTACCGGCCTTCGCACCGTAGAGTGCTGTGGCAGAGGCGTCTTTCAACACGTTAATCTCCTCGATGTCGTTCGGGTTAAGACCCGAGATGGCATTACCCAGCAGGTTCACGAAGTCGGGGTCGTTCAGGTTGTTGGGGTCAACGGGTACAGGGTCGTTGAGCACGATACCGTCGAGTACCCACACCGGCTCACGGTTGCCCACGAGCGTCGAGGTTCCACGGATACGGATCTTCGGCGCAGCTCCTACCTGACCGGAGTTCTGCATATAGATCATACCGGGCACATGACCTTCCAGCATCTTGTCGATGGTTGTCAAGCCGGGATTCATGATATCCTCCATCTTGAGGGATGTCACCGAAGACGTCAGCTTCGAGCGGTCTACGTCCTGATAACCTGTAATCACCACGTCGGCGGCTATCTTCGCGTCGTCCTTCATAATGATGTTTATCTCACGACGGTCGCAAACCACCATCTGTGTCTTCATGCCAATGTAGGAGAAGCGCAGCACATCCTGCTCGTTCACGCGGATGCCGAAACTTCCGTCGGTGCCGGTAACGGTGCTCTGCCGTCCGCTGGTGTTGGTAACAGTAACTCCCACCAGCGGGTCGTCGTTCTCGTCGACCACGCGGCCGTATACGTCAATGGCCTTCCTCGTGGAGAGTACGCGGCGGATAACGCCCGTGCTCCCCTGCCATACCACCTCCATCTTGCGCGGCAAAAGCAGCCGTTGCATGAACGAGCTGAGTGCCTCGTTCTCGGCGGTGATGGTTACTTTGGGAGCTCCTTTGACAAGGGCCTCGTTGTACACGAAGGTAACACCGGTCTTCCGCTGTACCGTTTCGAGCACGCTCGACAGTCTCGCATCCTTGAAACTGCCCGTGAACTTCTGTTGTTGCGCTGTTACTGTAAGGGTGACCATACAGCAAAACAGGCTAAGCAATACTACTTTTAATCGTGTCATGTTGTGTTTTTTATGTATTTATGGTTTTCAAAATTGGTGTTTTCTGTTCCTACTTGATGGTGATGGTCTTGTCGCTGATCTCGTAGTTGAACTCCTCGGTGAGGCTCAGCAAGTGCATAAACTCGTCAACGGTATGGTAGCGCGAGCACGAGCCCGTGAACCGCAGTTCCTTGCACGACGGGTTCCGGTAGACCACCTTCACGTCGTAAAGGCGCTCAATGTCGCTCATCACCTCGTCCAGCCGTTGGTTCTTGAAGTAGATCATGCCGTCTTTCCACGACGAAGCATACTGCACGTCCACCTGACCAAGCTCCATCTCTCTGTCGCTGTGCGTAATCCGGTCACCGGGCTGCAGGTCCTCAGAGGGGCCATTGTTGCTCTGGTAGCTGATGTGGCCGGAGAGCAGCGTAATCTGCGTATTCTCGTTCTGGTAGTCGCGAATGTCGAAGGTGGTTCCCGTCACATTCACCATACCACGCGAGCACACCACGCTGAAGGGACGGCCGTCTTTCTTCACATCGAAGAATGCCTGACCGCTGACAGCCACCTGACGGTGCTGGGTGAAACGGCTGGGGAAGCGTAGCCGCGAGCCTGAGTTGACCCACACCTTGCTGCCGTCGGGCAACACGATGTAGTATTGACGGCCACGGGGCACGATCAGCTCCAGATTCCTGACGTCCTCAGTATACTCAGCTTTCTCCAAGTTGATGGTACGGCTGGCCGTCGCTGTGCTGGTGCCGGCGAAGGCAAGGTTTGAGGGCGAGTCGTCGAGCGAGATGGTTTGCTTGTCGTCGATGCTCAGCTGCGGGAGTGAGTCGCTGAACATGGGAATGCTCTGAGCGGTCTGCTCGGCCAGCGACAGCTCTTCGGTCTGTCCTTGGCGCGGATAGAGAATGACCACGGCTGCCACCACAGCGGCGGCAGCAGCCATCCATCCGGCGGCATACTTCCATACGCTACGCTGCCGACGGTGCGTCTGGCGGTAGAATTGCCTGTATGCCTCCTGTGTGTCTATACCCTCATACTGGCGGAGACGTGCCGATGCGTCGGCATGATTGTACTCCTCTCTGACCTGCTCGAGCAACGGGTCTTGCTGCTGCTCGTCGTTGGTGACAGACTCGAGGGCCTGAAAAAGTTTTTCTTGTTCGCTATGCATAGTTTTTCGGTATTCCTTTTTATACTTTATATGAAGAAAATGGAAAAAGTATTATCGAAAAACAGTTTTTTTGCATGATTTACGCAAAAAATGAAGTAAGAAACTAATGATAGAGCATTGAGGCTCTTAATGTTGATACCCTTTGAAATGGTATCCTTATGAATAGGTTTTCGCGTCGATTATCTGTTGCCTGTCTTCTACAAAAAGAAGTCCCTATGCCGGAAAAACTACACTAACAACAGGAGTAGCGGATTATTACGGGTATTCTTTCTCAGTGTCTCGATGGCTTTCTGCTTGGCACCCTTCACGGTGTTGACGCTGATGCCGAGCAACTCGGCTATCTCACGGCCCGACTTTCCCTCGATGGTCATCATCATAATGGCGCGACGACGTTCAGGCAGCTTTTGTATCTCAGCGTACAGCCGTCTGAACATTTCCTCTTTCACGGTATAGGCAAACTCCTCGTCGCTCCAGTTCATGTTGACAACCTCTGTAAGCTCAACATGCCGGCGCTTAGTGCGAAGATAAGAGAAAGAATTGTTGTAAACCGATTTGTACAAATAATATGTGAGGTTGCGGTCGTTTTCGAATTGGTAGTCAGAATTCCATGCCTTGATGATAACCTCCTGCACGATATCCTCAGCCAGCATCTTGCTTCGCAGAAACTCCTCGGCATAGCAGCAAAGCGGCGCATAATAACAGTCGAAAAGCACCTTCCAGGCCTTCTCTTCGCGCTTGTTAATTTTCTCTATCTCACTATTCATGCAGGATGCTGCTTAAGGATTTCGGTTGCAAAAATACAGAAAAAACTTGAATTAGCTAATACTTTCGCACTGAAAACTGAAAAATAAATATAGAACGCAACTACTAAATTGTAGTCCTCCACGGTGTAACTCTATGGAGAAGGTATGAAAAATTGCTGATACTAACATCCCATCATTTTTTCTATGTGCAAAGAAACCCGCCATTTCTCAAAAGCACAAATAGCAGAACGGTTGTTTTGAGGCAAAACGGGACATGCGAACTCTTTTTTAACAAAACAATTTGGAAAGGGATGACTCTCCGAGGTTGCCCACCATCAGGGTTTTCGGAGGGGTAGAAAAAAACAGAAGGCCCGTAGAACGAACCTTCTGAAAAGATATTCCTTGTTCACGAGCTGACGTTACTTCTCGTCACACTCATGCTGGGATAAGACGTTCTGATTACTCGTTGTCGTCGGTCAGCAGCCTCTCGTACTGCTGGATGAAGATGTCGGTAGCGGTGATGCGCTTGCCGTTGCTCTCGAAAGAGCGCTCTTTTGAGCGGTCCTTCTTCTGCAGGTTGGCAATGCGCATGTCGACGACCTTCTTGGCAAGTGCCATCGCCTTCTTATTGCTCTTGGACGACTCCTTCAGCGCGCTGATCAGCTGCGTCATTGCCATGTCGTCCATCAGCGTGCCTCCCATCTTGAGGTCTTTCTGCAGGAACGGCATGATGGCCTTGGCTTCCTTGCTGTAGGTGGCATTGAGAATCTGCGTCTTCTGCTCTATCTTCTCGATGCCGGGAACGGCATACTCCACCATCAGCTTGTGGCAGGCATTAAACTTCGCTTTGTCGAAGCCTTTGTACTCCTTGCCGTCGAACTGCATGGCGGAATTGGCATATTGCTGCCACTGGCGGTCGAGCTGCTCCACGGCGCGCTCACCCTGGCTGGCGGCTACTGCGGCTCGCTCCTTGTAGACATCGAGGAAGAGGGCGTCAGCAGGACCGTAGCCGCCCTTGAGGAAGGTGGCGAAGAGGTTCTTGTCGGCAACGATGTCGGCAGCGTTCTTGCCACTGAGCATGGCCTCTGCCACGTGCTTCATCTCACCGGTCATATAGTTCTTCTCGAGCACATCCATATACTCCTTCAGGAACTTGGCGTCGCGCTGGCCCTCACGGAACTTCTTCTCGTACCAGGCGAGGCCCTTCTCCTCTTTCATGGCATCCTCTACCTTCTTGATAAAGTCGGTAATACCAGCTGCGCCCACGGTGCGGCCCGTCAGGTTGCCGTCTGCATCAAGAATGAGGAAGGTGGGGAACGCATTGACGTCATAGCGCTTGGCGAGACCGACGCCCTCGCCCTTCTCCATGTCGACCTTCCAGTTGACGAACTTACTGTTGAAGTAGTCGCCTGCCTCTTTCTTGGGGAACTCCTTGTTGGCCATCATCTTGCAGGGACCGCACCACGAGGTGTAGCAGTCGACGAACACAGGCTTGCCCTCTTTCTTGGCCAGCGCCAGGATGTCGGCAAACGTTTTGTCTTCGTTGAAGTTGACGCCCTTGCCGGGAGCCGTCATGCCAAACTCGTCGGCCAGCTTGTCGTCGAGTGCCTGACCGCGCAGGTTGCGGGCGATGATCTTGCCGTTAGGACCAATGAGAAGTGTGCAGGGAATGCCGTTGACGCCGTAGAGGCGCGAGGCGGCACAGTCCCAGTACTTCAGGTCGCTGAGGTGGTGCCACGGCATCTGCAGGTCGTCGATGGCCTTGAGCCAGGCGTCGCGCTTCGAGTCGAGGGAGACGCCCACGATGTCGAAACCCTTCTCGTGATATTTGGCGTAGGCGGCCTTCACGTTAGGCATCTCGGCACGGCAGGGACCACACCACGAAGCCCAGAAGTCGAGCAGCACATACTTGCCCTCGCCGATATACTCAGACAACTTGTGCATCTTGCCGTCCTTGTCGGCCATCTCGAAGGCGGTGAACTTCTGTCCCACCTCCTGGCGCTCG
>JAEEXN010000023.1 GCA_016291595.1 Prevotella sp. | reverse complement strand
TAATCACCCTTTTCTCATAATGAAACTCCCAAGGGCTTATCTGCAACAGCAGGCCCCTGGCACAAGCGTCAAAGGCCTCGCCAGAGGGCTTGTAGAGCTTCGGAAAGCCATTCTCCCTAAGCAGAATGATGTTGTAACCACGGTTCATGGCTTCTCGCAACACCTCTTTCTCCTTTGGCGAGATGGCGGCACTTACAAGCACGCCACCACGTTCACCACATGCAAGCCATTCCTCTCTCAGTCGCACGTTCTCCTCCTCTGTATATCGTCTGTGCACGATGACGGCCATCTTGTCAGGAATATTCAGCAAGAATCGATTACCCACAACCCAGCATCGCTCGTTTGCCACTTCCATACCCGTGAGTACGGTGAAGAGTTCAGGGTTCTGACGCTTCATCATCAAGCGGCGGGGATTGTCGTCAAGATAGTGCTTCCAATTGTCCAATTGGCCTTCGTGCAAGAGAATCTTGTCACAATAGCCTTTCTCGAACAAACCTTGCCTTGGCGGCTCGGTCATGTTGAACAATTTCCAGTAGGCAAGGTTACATCCTGATTTGAATCCTGCCACTATATTACCAAGATGCTTGCCTCCACCCATGTCCTCTTTGACCCTCACAATCATGTGTAAGTGGTCTGGCATTAAGCAGAGTTTCCAAACCTCCACCTGAGGATAATAGCGATGAATCTTCTTCTGCTCTTCCAGAACAATGGCATTTCCAAGGGCAGAGTACTCTACATAGGGAACCTCCTCACCCTCTAAGCATCCCTTCAGCGTTCCCAGTAACGACATACGATCCCTCACCACAAGGGTCAGCATGTACGTTCCTTTGCGGCTATAGTCGTGCCACGGTGTGCGCCTCTTCATCGAATGCTGTATCTCGTGCACCTCCATCCCTGCAGCAATAGCTTCCTCGCGTGTCATAACTCCCCGGCTTTCGTTATCTTTACGACATCCTCGTAAGATTGGTTCTTCGTCATAGTAGATTTCAAATTAACGTGCAAAAGTAGCAATATTTCGGAATAAAAGAGAATGATTCGGCAGAAATAAAAAAAGACTCTCTCGATTTTAGGCTTACTTCCTCATTCTTTTTGTTGCATACAGGACTCAAAGCAATAAATGCCTGCAAAGAAAAACAAGTTTTCCTTTTGCATTTCACTCACTTATTAGATAATTTCTTCACGCTCGAAAAAACAAACTAGTTTTTTCTTTCTCGCTTAATCAGAAATTTTGTATCTTTGTCCCCAAGGAATACAAATCAAAAGAAAGAATCATATGAAAGACTTCAATTTTTATGCTCCTACAGAGGTGGCCTTCGGACGACAGGCCGAAGAGCAATTGCCTCGCCTGATTCAGAAATATGGTGGTACACGCGTGCTGGTTCATTACGGTGGCGGTAGCGCCCGCCGCTCGGGACTGCTCGACAAGGTGTTCGGCTTGCTTACCGAGGCCGGCATCCCGTTTGTTGAGCTCGGCGGCGTGGTGCCCAACCCGCTGCTCTCGAAGGTGAAAGAAGGTATCGAACTGTGCCGCCGCGAGGGTGTGGACTTCATTCTGGCGGTAGGTGGCGGAAGCGTTATCGACTCTTCGAAGGCTATTGGCTACGGTGTGGGCTACGATGGTGACGTGTGGGACTTCTGGTGCGGCAAGAAACCGGAATCGTGCCTGCCGATAGGTGCCGTACTGACCATTCCTGCCGCGGGCAGCGAGATGAGCGACTCGTGCGTGATCACCCGCGACGAGGACCTGAACAAGCGGGGCGTGAACAGCGACCTGTGCCGCTGCCGTTTTGCCATCATGAACCCGGAGCGCACATTCACCCTGCCTCCCTACCAGACGGCCGCAGGCGCCACAGACATCATGATGCACACGATGGAGCGCTACTTCTGCCGCTTCGACGACATGACGCTGACGGACAGCATCTCGGAGGCGCTGATGCGCACGGTGAAGGACAGCGCGCTGGTGGTGATGAAGAATCCCGAGGACTACCGCAACCGCGCCCAGATTATGTGGGCCGGCTCGCTGTCGCACAACAATCTGACGGAGTGTGGCGGTGAGAAGGACTTCGCCACCCACCGCCTGGAGCACGAGCTGAGCGCCCTGTTCGGTGTCACCCACGGTGCCGGTCTTGCCGCCATCTGGGGCTCCTGGGCGCGCTATGTGATGCCGAAGCACGTGAGCCGCTTTGCGCAGTTTGCCGTCAACGTGATGGGGGTTACCAACGACTTCTCCGATCCGGAGGGAACGGCGCTGAAGGGCATCGAGGCCATCGAGCAGTTCTACCGCCAGATAGGCATGCCGACGAATATCCGCGAGCTGCTGGGTCGCGACATCACGGACGACGAGATCAGCGAGATGGTTCGCAAGTGCAGCCGCGACAACACCGTCGTGCTCGGCTCCATCGAGAAGATCGCCACCGAGGACATGCGGAAGATTTACGAGATGGCAAGAGGATAAGCGGCAGCTGCGCCGAAAGCAATACGAACAATCGTCTGAACTCCCGGAGCCTCATCAAGACAGACTATGGACAGCTGGCTTTCGCCTGACGGATGGCTGAACAGACTGGTTACGACCGTGAGCGACGCACTATGGGCATACCTGCTGATAGGTGTGCTCATTGGTTGTGCGGTGTGGTTCACGTGGCGCAGCCGTTTTGTACAGTTCCGGATGCTGGGCGAGATGATCCGGTTGCTGGGCGAGTCGGCCAACAAGCACGACGGCGAGCGCCACATCTCGTCGTTCCAGGCGTTTGCCGTAGGCGTTGCCACACGTGTGGGCACAGGCAACCTGGCAGGAGTGGGCACGGCCATCGCCATTGGCGGTCCGGGCTCTGTGTTCTGGATGTGGCTCATCGCGCTGCTGGGCTCGGCCACCGCCTTCGTGGAGAGCACGTTGGCACAGCTGTTCAAGATTAGGGCGAAGGAATCGTTTCTGGGCGGTCCTGCCTATTATATCCAGCAAGGCCTGCGGCTGCCGTGGATGGCGCGCCTGTTTGCGGTACTCATCACAATGACGTTCGGCCTCTCTTACAACTCCATCCAGAGCAACACCATCTGCGGGGCTATGGACAAGGCGTTCGGGTTCTCGCCCACATGGGTGGGCGTCGTGCTGGTGGTGCTGTCGCTGGGCATCATCTTTGGCGGCATCCATCGCATCGCCCGCGTGAGCAGCGTGCTCGTGCCCCTCATGGCCATCGGCTATCTGCTGGTAGCCTTATACGTGGTGCTGATGAACATCAGGATGATTCCCGACGTGTTCCGTCTGATCATCGAGGATGCATTCGGAGTGACGCAGGTGGCTGGAGGCGGCATTGGCGCCACAATGATGAACGGCATCAAGCGCGGTCTGTTCTCCAACGAGGCTGGCGAGGGCTCGGCGCCTAACGTGGCTGCCACGGCCTCGACGTCGCACCCCGTGAAGCAGGGACTGATACAGGCGCTGGGCGTGTTTATCGACACGCTGGTGGTCTGCTCGTGCACCGCCTTCGTCATCCTGTTCAGCGGCATTGACACGACCTCAGGCCTCAACGGAATAACCCTCACACAAACCGCCCTGCAAGCCGAGATAGGAGCCAGCGGACCAGTGTTCATCGCCATAGCGATATTCCTCTTCGCCTTCTCGAGCATCATCGGGAATTATTATTACGGTGAGGCGAACGTGCGCTTCCTGACCCGCTCGCCCCGGGTGATGTTCGTCTACCGGCTGCTCTCCGGCGGACTGGTGGTGATGTTCGGCGCTATGGCCAGTCTCGACGTGGTCTGGTCGATTGGCGACCTGTGTATGGCGATGCTTACGTTCTGCAATCTTGTCGCCATCATCATGCTGGGGAAATATGCCTTCCGGCTGCTGGACGACTATCGCGCGCAGAAACGGAAAGGCATTGCCAGCCCCGAGTTCCACCGCAGCCAGATGCAGGAGCTGGAACTGGAGTGCTGGGAGTAAGGAAAAGGGATAGGTGGTGATAGGAGAACTGACAAAAAACAGAAAGGAGTTTACGCGCCTTCGTAAACTCCTTCTTTTAATCTAAGTATCAAACCGTCCAGTCGTCGAACGTCTTGCTGACGGCGAGCAGATGGTCTCTGCGCTTCATCACACGCTCATCGAAATTGCTCTTACACTCTTGGACGAGCGCTTCGGGGAAACTGTCAGACAGCGACAGCCATGAGAAATTACGAACACAACTGACAGCCGCAATCTGCTCGTTGCGATGGGCTATCATCTCGGGCGACTCGCCCTCGAAATAATGAGCAATCATCTTGTCCCAAATCTGCTTTCCGTATTCGCGCGGCATACCGACAATCGCTTCGTAGTCGCCCAACAGCGTCACCATAGCAGAATAAGCGTGACCCAGGTCGATGAGCGGATGGCCGTAGCCCACCTCACCCATATCGATAAGCATCAGCTCGTCGCCCATCATCATGGCGTTCTTCGTCTGCAGGTCACAATGCAGCAGGCGGTCGCCCTTCGGAATGGAGAGGATAATCCCCAGCATCAGATCGACTGACTTGGCGTCGAAGTAGCGGCTGAGATGGCGGACAGCAGCCTCCTCACGGGCCATAGAGTCGGGAATGGAGCCTCCCTTGGGCACATGGATACGGTGCATCTGGCGGAACAACTGGGCGTATTTCCGGGTATATTCGTCCATACGCTCGGGATGCTGATTGATGCAGGTGCTCAACGTCTCCGCATGAAGCAGTTCGTACTCGAGCCCATACCGGCTGCCCACCCGCACCACATCGAAGGATATGGGAGTAGGCATACCCAGCACAAAGGCCTCTTTGGCCATCGTAATCTCGTTTCTCACCTGATCCATAGTCGTTCCCTCACGGAACACCTTCACGATAGAGTCGTCGGAGGCACGGTAGACCACACCGATGCCACCCTCGCCGATTTTTGAGTTCTCGTCGATGCTCAGCTGGCGCAACGCCTTCTCGATGGTCATTATTTTGGTAAAGCCCGTCATATCGAACACATGATACACATCCGGCTGAACCTCAATAATGCTGAAATTCGGGTAGCTCTTCGACAGCTGCAGGGTCATACGAAGACCCATGCTCGAGATATATGTCAGACCACTGGCATCACAGGTAAGACTGTTGATCCGTCCGCACAAGACCAGCTGGCTGGAGATTTTTTCCTTTACCTCTGCAGCGACCGAAGAGTCCATGCGTCCCTTCAATACCAGTGTTACATTTCCGTGATGTTGCTTGATGGATATTTCCATGAGTTTTGTGCTTAAAATAAATGATAATGGATATTAACACGGTAGCAAAGATATAAAAAAAGTATCAACCAGCATCATTTTTTCTCATATTTTTGCGAAAGTTGCAAATACTTTATGAAGAATGGGGGAATGAAAACACCTTTTTCTTTTTGCAATTCGATTGGTTCGTTGTATCTTTGCATCCGATTATGCACCAGCGCAACAAACAAATCCTGCAAATAGCCCTGCCCAGCATCGTATCGAATATCACCGTACCGCTGCTTGGGCTGGTTGACGTGGCTATTGTCGGCCACATGGGCAGCGCCGCCTATATCGGAGCCATTGCCGTGGGGTCGATGATTTTCAACCTGCTCTACTGGCTGTTTGGTTTTCTGCGTATGGGCACCAGCGGCATGACCTCGCAGGCGCTTGGCCGTCGCGATATGCCGAAGGTGATGCGCCTGTTTGTCAGCTCGCTGGCGGTGGGAATCGGCATCGCGCTCTGTTTCATCGTCCTGCAAATCCCCATTCGCGAGCTTGCCCTGCTGCTGATGCACCCGACAGCAGACATCCTGCCGCTGGCAGCCACCTATTTCAATATCTGCATCTGGGGGGCTCCGGCCATGATGGGCATCTACAGTCTGAACGGCTGGTTTATCGGGATGCAGAACACTCGTGTTCCGATGTTTATCTCCATCATGCAGAACGTGGTGAACATCGCCGCCAGTCTGACGCTTGTGTTCGGCCTGGGGATGAAGATTGAGGGTGTGGCGTTGGGAACAGTCATCGCACAATGGACCGGTTTCCTGACAGCATTATTCTTGTGGCGGCATTTTTACGGGAGGCTGAGGGTGTATCTGCCTGAGAAACGCGGCGAGCAGCTCATCAGGAGCGACGAGCTCAAGACCTTCTTCCAAGTCAACAGAGACATCTTCCTGCGAACGCTGTTTCTGGTGGCTGTGAACCTGTTCTTCACCTCAGCGGGAGCGCGCCAGGGAGCGGTCATCCTCTCGGTCAACACCTTGCTCATGCAGCTTTACCTGCTGTTCTCGTATGTGATGGATGGTTTTGCCTATGCGGGTGAGGCCATTGGAGGCAAGTATTATGGAGCGCGGAATGAAGGCGCTTTCCGCGACGTGGTGCGCAACGTATTCAAGTGGAGCGCGGCGATGGTGGTGCTGTTCACGTTGGTTTACGCCTTGTGCGGTACGGCTTTCCTGCGGATACTGACCAATGAGACCAGCGTCATTGCCGCCTCAGGCGAGTATTTCTTCTGGGCCATACTGATACCTGCCGTCGGAGTGACAGCATTCGTGTGGGACGGTGTGTTTATCGGCATTACGGCGACACGCGGAATGCTGGTGTCGTCGGTTCTTGCAACGGTACTCTTCTTTGCCGTTTACCTGCTGTTACGTGAGATGTGGGGCAACCACGCCCTGTGGCTGGCCATGATCCTGTACCTGCTGATGCGCGGCGTGGTACAAACTATCTGGTATTATAAGAAGCTACGGGATTTTACCCCCTCCAACTGACAAAGGCTTGTTGTCGGATACGGAAGTTCACTCCAAGCAACGTTAAGAGTCGTGTTGCCGGATACGAAGAAAGGAACTCTCCGCTTATTTCTTACCACCAAATTGATTCCACGAAACATTCTCCGGCTTCCATTTATCCTTCGGCTCCTGTGCCTTTGCAGGATAGCCAATGACAATAGTGCAGAGAGGGATTATCGTTTCGGGCAGAGCCAGCACTTTGCTCACAGCCGCACAACGCAGCTGGTTGGGATAGGTGCCGGTCCAAACGGCTCCCAGCCCCACCCCATGAGCAGCCAAAAGGATGTTCTCGGTGGCAGCTGAGGCGTCTTGAACCCAGAACTCGCGCGCATCTCCCCTCAGGGCCTTGTTCATATCACCACATACCACAATGGCCAACGGAGCGCGGGCCGCCATACGGGCATTCGGATTAGCCTGAGCCAGTCCGTCCAACACCTGACGGTCTGTTACCACAACGAAGTGCCAAGGCTGTTTGTTGACGGCTGTAGGAGCAGCCATACCTGCACGGAGCAGCGTCTCTATGATATCGTCGGGCACGGCCTTATCCAGATACTGGCGGACCGATGTGCGTGTCAAGATATTCTCAATGACAGCCTTCTGATTCTTGACGTTGGATTTCTTTTCCTTGGCATCCATTGAGCAGCTCATCACCAAAGCAATTGCCAACAATGCCAACATGCGTATGAAGGAGGTTGTTTTCATGTTGTGTTGAAACTTAATAAGTATTTATAATCCTTGCAAAAATACAAAATACTTTTGTATTGTGCAAGATTTTAACTACCTTTGCATTATAAAAGCAAAAACGCTTATGAAAAAGATATTGTTTTTATTATTTGCCTTAGCAATGCTACCGATGATGATAAATGCCGACAATTATACAGCCCTTTGGAAACAAGCTGATGAGGCCCGGGAGAAAGACCTGCCTCAGACGGAACAAGATTGTCTGCAGCAGATTATCAAAAAGGCGAAGAAGGAGAAGGCTTACGGCCATCTGATGAAGGCCGAACTGCGCTGGATGAAGGCCCAGACGGCGGTGTCGGCCGACTCGTTGGCTCCTGCAGTTGCCCGTTTGGCTCAGGCTGAGGTGAAAGCCCGGCAGGAGAATCCTGTGTTGGCGATGATATACGCTTCGGTTCTTGGAAGTATCTATAAACACCACTCTGATTTGGATGATGACCATGAGGCCATCAGCGCTGATTATTACAAGAAGTCTCTGGCACAACCGAAGCTGCTGGCAGCCCAAAAGGCTCTCGACTATGTGCCGCTGGTGGTGAAGGGCGAGGACAGCCGCATCTTCTACAACGACCTGCTGAGCATGCTGGGCTACGAGGCGGGTAATCTGGAACTGATACACGACTACTACGACAAAGCCGGCAACCGTCAGGCTGCGTTGATAACCGCACTTGAGATTCTGCAGAAAAGCCACAAGTCGTGGGAGCAGGATTTCAAGCAGTCGGCTTATGTCGCATCACTCGACTCTCTCATCTCACGCTATGGTGATTTAACTGAATGCGGCGAGGCTGCCATTGCCCGTTACCAGATGATGGAACAATGCAATGTGACGGCCGACGAGCGTATTCAGTTTATTGACGAGGCGCTGCAGAAATGGGGTACCTGGCCACGGATGAATGAGTTACAAAACGCCCGGAAGGCTCTCACCCAGCCGATGTTCAGCGCCAGACTGGGAGATATGGTCAGTTTGCCCGAGCATCCCCGAAAGATTGAGCTGGATGCCGTGAGGAATGTTCGAGAGGTAACCCTTACCATCTCAAAGCTCAAGCTCGACGCGACGACCAAACTGAATCCCAACAACAACGACCATTACGCCAAACTGAAAGCTGCCGTTGAGCGTGTCATGCAGACGGAGAGCCGTAAGTACACGGGGATGCCTTCCCACAAGATAGAGGAGGACTCTATCATCATCAAGGGCCTCCCTGTAGGTCTGTACATGGTGGAAATGGCCACCGACAACAAGGGAATCAAACCTTCCCGCTGCCTCTATTATGTGAGCGACCTGTATATTCTGTCGCAAGAACTGCCGGGCAAGACCATCCGTTATGCGGTCGTCAGCGGAACCACAGGACAGCCCGTTGCCGGAGCTCACCTGAAGCTGACTTTCCCATACCGGTATGACACCAAGCAGAAAACGGAGATATTGACTTGCGGACAAAATGGCGAGGTGCTTTACACCTATACCAACAATACTCCCGAAGACCTTCTCGCCTATACTGCCAACGACAAGTATCTTCCCTCTACAAGTATTTGGAATGCATTCAGCTTCTACGAGAGCAGACCTGAGGATCATCATGTCTCGCTCTACACAGACCGCAGCATCTACCGACCTGGTCAGACCGTACATGTGGCTGCTTTGGCTTTCGTCAACAAAAAGGGAATCAGCACCAAGGCCGTTGCCAACAAGACCATACGGCTGACCCTTCGCAATGCGAATCATCAGGTGGTAGAGGAGAAGAATGTGACGACCGACGCCTTTGGAATGGCCTCGGCTGACTTTGTATTGCCGGCAAATGGGCTGAATGGAGGCTTCGTCGTACAAAGCAGCTACGGTAACGGTTATGCCCATTTCACAGTCGACGAATACAAGCGTCCTACGTTCCAGATAGAGTTCCCTGAATACAAGGAGACCTACCAGCACGGCGATACTGTCGTCGTAAAAGGTTATGCCAAATCGTTTGCCGGTGTTCCGGTACAAGGGGCAAAGGTGAAGTACAACGTAAAACGCTCACAGGCTTATTGGTGGTGGCGCTATGGAATGGACGACGATGCCAATGCGCTGCTGTCCGAGGGAGAAACGCTGACCGATGCCGACGGTTCTTTCCAGATAGCTATGCCGATGCAGCTGCCCGAATGGGCCTTAACAGAGGGAAACAGGAAAATTGCCCGTTTCTATCAGATTACGACTTGGGCGGAAGTTACCGACCAGGCTGGCGAGTCGCATGAGAGCCAGTTCTCATTACCATTAGGTACCAAGCCGTTGGCGTTTGGTTGCGAGATACCGGACAAATCGCTGCGCGACGATTTAAAGAGCATCACGTTTACCTTGTATAATATGGCAGGCCAGCCTGTGGACGGACAGTTGCGATGGCAGGTAGACGGTGGTGAGTGGCACAACGCGAATGCCAATCAGTCCGTCGACGTCAGCAAGCTGTCTCTTGCCAGCGGCCAGCATGAGATACATGCCATATGTGGCAGCGACACGCTGAAACAGAAGTTTGTCGTCTTCCGCCTTGATGACAAACGGCCATGCATAGAGACGCACGACTGGTTCTATCAGACCGCTTCTGAATTCCCCAAAGACGGAAAGCCCGTCACCATTCAGGTGGGTTCGAGCGATGCTGACACACATATTCTTTACACGATTATCGCGGGTAAGCGAATTCTTGAGAGTGGTGTTATCGACCAGAGCAACGCCATCCTGACGCGCCAGTTTACTTATAAGGAGGAATACGGCTCAGGCCTGCTGCTGACGTATGCCTGGGTGAAAGAAGGAGAGATGTATCAGCATCAGACACATATCTCTCGCCCAATGCCCGACAAGCGTCTGAACCTCAAGTGGAAGACATTCCGCGACAAGCTTACTCCCGGGCAGAAGGAAGAGTGGACGCTGAACATCACCTATCCGGACGGTTCGCCAGCTAAGGCACAGTTGCTCGCCGCCATGTACGACAAGTCGCTTGACAAGATTTTGCATCATGACTGGAATTTCGACCCGCAAATTTATCAGAACCTGCCCTCCACACAATGGAACAGAGGCTATTACGGCAGCCTGCAACTGCATGGAAACGCCTTACAAAGATATTTAGAGGTGATAGCCTTGAGTTTCAATCAGATTGACCCCTCACTCCTTGTCATGGATTATTGGTTTGATGGAGTATATGCATTAGATGAGATGAGAGCGTCTGTTGGCGTGAGAAGCAAGCCTATGTTAGCCCGTGCCAAAGCGGCTGTGAATTCCAATGTTATGGCTGAGGAAGCGTACGAAATGGCAGACATGGAAGCAGCATCAGACGACATGAAGGCTAAAGGTGCGACGAAGATGGCCGCCAAAGAAACTGAAAGTAAAGGCGAGGAGAATACTGAGAACGGAGCTCCGGAACAACAGGTTCGCGAGAATCTGAATGAGACGGCTTTCTTCTACCCTGCCCTGGTGACAGATAAAGACGGAAATATTGCCGTGAAGTTCACCCTTCCCGAGAGTCTTACCACTTGGAAGTTCATTGGATTAGGTCACGATACCGACATGAACTACGGACTGCTCGACGGTGAGACCGTTGCCAAGAAAGACATTATGATACAGCCTAACATGCCTCGCTTCATCCGACAGGGTGATAAGGCTACCATCACAGCACGTATATTCAATACGGGCGAGAAAAGTGAGAGTGGCGTGGCACGGCTGTTGCTCATAGACCCTGAGACCGGCAAGGAAATAGCTGCCACTTCACAGAAGGTTGAGCTTGGCGCTGGTTCCACCAACACCGTAACCTTCAC
Source organism: Prevotella sp. (assembly GCA_016291595.1). Lineage (GTDB taxonomy): Bacteria > Bacteroidota > Bacteroidia > Bacteroidales > Bacteroidaceae > Prevotella. The sequence continues at coordinate 23,726 of JAEEXN010000023.1, read as the reverse complement.
CTGTACTCCTCAAGCAGAATGGCCCACGCTGCTGATTGCCAAGTGTATCGTTGACGGCAAATCGTTCAGCGACGGCGAACAGCACTATCTGCCCATCCTGCCCAACATGGAGATGGTTATTAACACATTGCCTTTCACGCAGAATACTGCCGGGCTGATGACGATAGACCTGGCCAAGCTTTTCCCAAAGGGCAAGACCGACAATACTGACATTCCGGCTCATTCCTCGAAATTAACGGTTGAGTACACCAACAATCCCGCATGGCTGATGATTCAGGCTCTGCCTACAGTTGCCGCCCGTAGCGACAAAGATGTCATCAGTCAGGCTACAGCCTTCTATGCCAACAGTCTTGGAGCCTTCATCCTCCATCAGAATCCCAGCATCAAGCAGACAATTCAACTCTGGCAACAGGAACAAGGCAATGAGACTTCGCTCATGAGCAGCCTGCAGAAAGATCAGGAATTAAAGACACTGGTTCTCGATGAGACTCCATGGGTAATGGATGCTGACCATGAGGCGGATCAGAAACGGCAACTCATCAATTTCTTCGACGAGAACACGTTGCAGTTCCGTTTAGAACAGAATCTCACCCACCTTCGCAACCTGCAGAATCCTGACGGCAGCTGGAGCTGGTGGCCCGGCATGAAGGGAAGCCTCTACATGACGGTAGCCGTCACCAGGATGCTCACACGGCTGAACGTCATGACAGACATACAAGAGTCAACTTCAAAGATGCTCGCGGCTGCCATGAAGTATCTGGGCAACGAGATGATTGAGGAAGTGAAGGAGATGCGCAAAATCGAGAAAGAAAACAAGATAAAAGACTTGCGTCCAAGCGAGACCGCTGTCGACGTTCTCTATATCTGGAGTCTGGCCGATACCGAGCTCAGCGGCAAAACTGCTGACGCCCGGGACTATCTGGTTGAGCATCTTGCCAAGCAGACGCACGAGTTTACTATTTATGGCAAGGCTGTAGCCGCAGTCATCTTAGCCCATAACGATAAGCGCCAGAAGGCCGCAGAGTATTTGGAGAGTATCCGTCAGTACACCGTTTATACTGAAGAGAAAGGGCGATACTTCGACACGCGCAAGGCTTATTACAGTTGGCGCGACTACAAAATTCCCACTGAGGTAGCTGCCATCGAGGCCATAAAGGCTGTAGAGCCAAATGACAAACAAACCGTAGAGGAAATGCAACGGTGGCTGCTGCAAAGCAAACGTACACAGTCATGGGACACCCCGCTGAACAGTGTAGACGCCGTCTATGCCTTCTTGAATGGACGCACAGAAATACTTGAGACGAAAGAGCCTGCCGTGATTACGCTGAACGGCAAGATGCTGGAACTGCCGAAGGCTACCGCAGGACTTGGTTACGTGAAGACATCAGCCACAGGCGACGACATGAAGACACTTACGATCAAGAAAACATCCGACGGCACTTCATGGGGAGCCCTTTATGCTCAATTCATGCAGCCCGTCAGCGAAATACAACAGTCGTCTGCCGGCCTCTCCGTGAAACGGGAGATTTTAGCAGTCACCAACTCGTCACAATCATCAAAAGGAAAAACGCCGACGCCTAGGTCGCTGAATGTGGGAGACAAAGTGAAGGTCCGCATCACAATCACAGCTGAACGCGACTACGACTTTGTACAAGTGATAGACAAGCGCGCTGCCTGTATGGAGCCCGTGCAACAGCTCAGTGGCTACCACTGGGGATATTATTGCTCTCCGAAGGACCACACAACAAATTACTATTTTGACCGTTTATCTAAAGGCAAGCATGTTGTGGAAAGCGAGTTCTATGTCGACAGACCTGGAACCTACGAGACGGGTACATGTACCGTCCAATGCGCATATGCACCGGAATATACAGCCCGCGCAGCAGCACAGACATTGGTTGTCAAATAAATTAGGATTATGAACAAGAAAACAATATTACTTTCATGCTTGTCAGTACTCACACTGACAATCAACGCACAGAGAATCACTACCGAAAACGCGACTATCGATTGCGGAAAAATAGTGTATAACAAGCCCGCAACGGTGAATTTCGAGCTGAAGAACAAGGGCGGTTCCAAACTGATCATCAACAAAGTACGCACCAGTTGCGGTTGTACTACGGTTGATTATCCCCGTACGCCTGTCGAGGGTGGTGACTCTTTCACCGTAGCGGCCACATACGATGCCCGCCAATTGGGTCATTTCTACAAGCAAGTGGCCATTTACAGCAACGCATCCAAAGAACCCATGTACCTCACGATGACAGGTGTGGTAGTCGAGAAAGTCATTGACTTCTCCGGCGAGTATCCCTATAAGCTTGGCGACGTGCTGGTGGATAAAAACGAGATTGAGTTCGACGATGTGAACAGTGGTGATATGCCTATGCAGAAGATTCATATCATGAACAACTCGACGAAAACCGTCACTCCTGTCATTATGCATCTTCCCGCCTATCTGAAGGGCAACATCTCACCTACGCGAATTGCCCCGGGACACTCAGGAGAGGCTATCATCACGCTGCTTTCGAAGAAACTGCGTAACTTCGGACTCTCTCAGACTTCCGTCTATCTGGGTATGTTCCCTGGCGACAAGGTGGGACCGAACAAGGAAATCGGTGTGTCAGCCGTGTTGCTTCCTGGCTTTAGCGACCTTACTGACTTCCAACGCATGAATGCTCCTAAGCTGCAGCTCTCGTCCGACTCACTTGACATCAATCTCGAAGGCAAGAAAAAGAAAACCACTACGCTCATCCTGCAGAACATAGGAAAGGACATGCTCGACATTCAAGAAGTACAAATGTTCACCGTAGGTCTGCAGTTACAACTCAATAAGCGCCATCTTGCTCCCGGCGAGGAGGCGAAGCTGAAGATAACGATTAAGGATGAGATTAAGAGTGCCCGCACGAAGCCTCGTATCCTGATGATTACGAATGATCCGGATCGTGCCAAGGTTGTCATCAATTTAAATGTGAAATAAATTATTCTTATAACATAAAACACGCCACCCACAAGAATTGTGAGCAAGATCAAGATGGAGAATTGAAAAGTGTTAGCTTGAAACAGCTTATCGTGAGAGTGGCTCAGACGTAAAAAACATAACTATATAACTATGGAACACCCCGAGAATAGTGAAGAGTACAAAGGATTAATTGTCAATAGTGGCATAGAGCAGCCCTCTATCATCAATCCTTATTTGCAACGCAACCGCTTTCGCCGCCGCGAAATGTCGGCTGGCGAGATGGTAGAAGGAATTATCAATGGCGATATTACCATCTTATCACAGGCCGTCACGCTCGTCGAGAGCGTTAATCCCACCCATTATGCCAAGGCGCAAGAGGTTATTGAGAAGTGCCTGCCGTTCAGCGGTAACTCTATCCGTGTGGGCATCAGCGGCGTGCCTGGTGCCGGAAAAAGTACTTCCATCGACGAGTTTGGTTGTCATGTGCTTGACGAGCATGGCGGAAAACTGGCTGTACTTGCCATCGACCCCAGTTCGGAGCGCTCCAAGGGCAGTATCCTTGGCGACAAGACGCGTATGGAGAAACTGTCGCAAAGGCGGGAGGCATTCATACGTCCTTCCCCAACTGCAGGCTCTTTGGGCGGTGTAGCCCGCAAGACGCGAGAGAGTATCATCCTCTGCGAGGCAGCAGGTTTTGACAAGATTTTTGTTGAGACGGTCGGTGTAGGACAGAGTGAGACCGCCTGCCACTCTATGGTCGACTTCTTCCTGCTCATCCAGCTGGCTGGAACAGGCGACGAGCTACAGGGCATCAAGCGTGGCATCATGGAGATTTGCGACGGCATCGTCATCAACAAGTGCGACGGAAACAATGTTGACAAGTGCCACATGGCAGCCACCAATTTCCGCAACGCGCTCCACTTCTTCCCCATGCCCGAGAGCGGATGGCTGCCTAAGGTGCTATGCTACAGCGGTTTCTACGGCACTGGTGTGAAAGAAGTGTGGGACATGATTTACGAATACATGGCTTTTGTGAAGCAGAACGGTTACTTCCAATATCGTCGTAATGAACAGTCGAAATACTGGATGTACGAGAGCATCAACGAGCATCTGCGTAACTCTTTCTATCACAATCCGCTGATTGAGGACAAGTTACAGGAGGCTGAACAATCCGTTCTGAATGGTGGCAAGACGTCGTTTGCCGCTGCACAGGATTTGCTCGATTTGTATTTTAAGTCTTTTTAGTTCCCGTCAGCCGATTAGGCTTCGTCAGAATTCAATGCTAAAGATAGAGATAGACAATGGCAGTGGCTTTTGCTTCGGCGTAACCACTGCCATCAAAAAAGCAGAAGAGGAGTTGGCTGCCGGCAGCCAGCTCTATTGTCTTGGCGACATAGTGCACAATGGTATGGAGTGTGAGCGTCTGCGCCAGATGGGGCTTATCACCATCAACCACGAGCAGATGCGACAACTGCACCACGTGAAAGTGTTGCTTCGGGCGCATGGCGAGCCGCCAGAGACTTACGAGCTTGCCAAGCGCAACGACATTGAGATTATCGATGCCACCTGCCCTGTGGTGCTTCAGTTGCAACGACGCATCAAACGCCAATACGAGCAATCGCTTGCGCCCACCTCATCCACACAAGAGGAAAAGACCTCTGATGAGAATCCGTCTATTAGTAGCAAACCAAAGGAAACTGCGCAGATTGTAATCTTTGGCAAGCCCGGCCACGCCGAGGTGTTAGGATTGGTAGGACAAACTGCCAACCGTGCAATTGTGGTTGCACATTTCGAGGATGTGAGCAAACTGGACTTCACGCGCGATATCTATCTCTATTCGCAAACCACCAAGAACCTTGGCGAGTTTCACCGCATCATCGAGTACATTCAGCAGCACATCTCTCCATCTGCCACTTTCATGAGTTTCGACACGATATGCCGCCAAGTGGCTAACCGCATGCCCAACATCTGTAATTTCGCCGCCCGACACGACTTGGTGCTTTTCGTCTGCGGCCATAAGAGCAGCAATGGCAAGGTGCTTTTCGGCGAATGCCGCCGCGTGAATTCCAACAGCTACCAGATTGAGAGTGCCGCGGAAATAGATGCCAAATGGCTGCAAGGAGTTAAGACCATTGGCATCTGTGGAGCCACAAGCACCCCCAAATGGCTGATGGAGGAGTGTCGCGATTATATTATCGCCCACTCCAACATAGACACGAACACTTCTGACGACGAATAAAGGATGCCTACTTTCTGAGGTTTGCCCAATCTCTGTACCTGATCCAAATATGCAACCAGACACGGGCTATTGAATCGACGGCATCGGCAAATATCGTCAAGCTGTAATCATCGAAATTCTTCCACGCATCAAGTTCCTTGAATTTATCTTTTGTCAGGTTCTTGTTGTCGTATTCCTTTGGAATCATCCGATAGGCCATCAGATAAGAATACTGTGAGATTCCGCTCATATAGTCCCATGTATTCTTACACCCTGCTCCCCATCCATGAAAATACTCACGGTTGACAATCTCTTCCTCAACGGCAGCTACGAGCGGAGTCGGTGAGGTATGCAGCGGATATCCCTCAGGGTCGTAGTAGAAGCGCTCGTTATCAAAGTCCACGCGATAGGATTTCTTGATTTGCTTGTCCCATTCTTCCTCGATAAACCCGTGAATATTACTATCGCTGGAGAAAGCGCGCGAATCGCAATGCAGCGGCATGTGACAGTCGGCGATGTAATGGCTAAGGATGAAGAAACGTGTGGCAATATGGTTGCACGACGTACTCATCGGAGAGCCTTTATCCTCTTTACGCAGAATCTTGAAATTATCAACAATACTATGTGCTATCGACTCGCATCTGTCGGCCAAGTTACCCTTCTCTATCGTGAAAGGCTTCTTGTAAAATTCCGACTTGATTCCCAGCCGGTAGATCTTCAGCGTGTTGGGCATCTTCCTGAACGAGATATCGGTAGATTTCTCGTCTGGGCGATATTTCACGATATGGCTCGTGTTCATGTCCTTGAATACTTCATCAGGATACCAAGAACCTTTGATAACGAAGTCCCTGTAGTCCTTAAACCATTTCACCAGACTCTTGGCGTCGTCCCTCAAATCCTCAGGAATGTCTGCAAACTGCAGTCGTTTGATAGCCATGAAAGCTAACCATGCATGTGTATACTTCTTCATAACTGTTGTTGTTTAGAGTTTGTTCTGATTGTAGTCACAAAGATAGGGAAAAATGGAATAAGTTGCAAATATTTTTTTAGTGAGTACTGCTATTTGATTCTTCCAAGTACGGAGAGAAAAACAGAACACGAATCCGCCAAATTCGTGGCTATCTTTCAATAAATGCCTAATTACACTTCAATCGATGACTTATTAGCCTCTAACTAATGCCTGATTACGCTCTGATTAATGCCTAATTGAAGTGTAATTAATCGACTGATTACAACATAAAAAATGGCTGATTGCAACATCGTCAATCATCAACCATGATGCAACCAGCCTGTATCCAGTTTTTACAACGAAAATGACTTGTTCAGAATGTAACCTGCAGGGCAGTAGAACAAACTATTAAATCCACAGAACACTACCCCCGTCTGGCAGAAGGCTAAACGTTTGTAGCCGTAGGCTGCTCCTGCTCGGCAGAAGGCTACTCCAATTCAACAGAGGGCTACTCCAATTCGGCAGAGGGCTACTCCACAACTCTGGAGTATTGCTCCAGCAACCATTTGTTCTGCTCCTCGATTGCCATATAACTATTGTCGAGTTCCAGAGCATCATCGGCCTTGCGAAGAGGCGACACCTCACGATGGCTGTCAATGTAGTCACGCTCCTGCACATTCTTCAGAATTTCCTCGAAATCGGCCTCCATGCCTTTCTGCTTCAACTCATCGAAACGGCGTTGGGCACGAACTTCGGCAGATGCGGTAACAAAAATCTTCAGTTCGGCATTAGGAAAGACCACCGTTCCTATGTCGCGCCCGTCCATCACGATGCCTTTCTGCTCGCCCATTTTCTGCTGCTGAGCAACCATTGCCGTACGCACAAACGGCAACGTGGCGATAGGCGACACATGCGAGGAGACTTCCATAGAGCGTATTTCCTGCTCTACCAGCTCACCATTCAGATAGGTGTCGGGCCGGCCGGCCTCAGGGTTAAACTTAAAGGAAATGCAAATCTCATCCATCCGCTTCTCCAGTTCCTCCGTTTTAATAGTTCCGTCGGCATTAAACAGATTGTTGCGCAGGGCGAATAGAGTCACGGCACGATACATGGCACCAGTATCAACATAGATGTATCCAAGTTTCCTGGCCAGGTCCTTGGCCATAGTCGACTTTCCGCACGATGAGTGTCCGTCGATGGCAATCGTTATCTTTTTCATAATTGAAATGCTAAGTTTATAATCAATGAATGGGATGATATGTGATACTTACCATAGGCAAGGTTCAGCTTGAAACGCTCCAGCTGCAGGCCTGCACCCATAGAAAAGCCAGCACCGTGGCTGCTCTCCTCGTCAGTCCCTTTGAGCAGCGTCATTTCGCGGGCACGCCTGAAATTGTAACCGGCTCCTATCCAGATGGTTTGCGAGAGCAGAACATCCACGCCACACACCAAATGGTCGATGAAACGGTAGTCCCAATGCGTCATGTCCACCAGGGTTGCCGACAAGCGGAACGGAGCTTTGGTTACTCGCTTGCTGACACCTGCCTGCACATCGATGGGCATGCGGTCGTAATGGTCGTCGAAAGCCTTCAGCTGTCCGCCCAGATTGCGTGCCACGACAGAGACAGACCATTCGCGGTTGGGATCGAAATAGTTGACTCCTAAATCAACGCCCATAGCCAGCGAACTGTAGCTGCCGATGTACGAGTTAATCATCTTCGCCGTGATTCCGCCAACGATACGCTCGGTGAGCTGGTAAGAAAAAGTCCCAGCCACAGAAATATCTTTTGCCGAGAACTCGCCCGTCTGCCGGTTGTTCTCGTCCATCTCCTTCATCTTCCCATAGTCGGCATATTGTGCGCCTACGCCCCACGAGGCCTTGTCGCCAACTGCTCTACTGAACGAGGCGCTGGCCATGCGCGCGCCTTCCATATAAGTCATAAACCCAAGCCCTATTGTCTTGTCAGTTACCGATGAGAGCAGGGCCGGATTGTGAAACGTCAGAGCTGCGTCGTCTTCTATCAGGGTCACATTGTCACCACCCAAAGCAGCCGCATGCGCACTCACGGGCAACCTGAGGAAATCGTAGGCTGCCTGACTCTCCTGGGCGCTGATGCTAAGAGCAGTATGGAGAATGCAGAATATGAGAAGAATTCTCTTTTTCATCACAAGTGCAAAGGTACGCATTTTATTTCATAAACGGAAAAGACGGCTATTTATTTTCGAGAAATACATGTTAGGTGTTAAAATTGTTTTTAATACTAAAAATGTTCGTTAGTTACAATGATTCTTCGTACTTTTGCAAACAAATGGAAATCAAGAAGTCGTATCATGCTGATTTAGAACACCTGCGCCCGACGGCATTCCTTCTGGGCCTGGTTGTTGCACTGGCCCTTTGCTTTGTAGCCTTGGAATACCCGCTTGGCGTTGTCAGTGAGGAAGATGAGGATCTGCTGGAGGAATTGGCAGAGGATATGGAATTGTTACCCATGGCGCCGCAGGAGGACCTGGTGGCTGTGGCTCCCCCGCAAACGCAGCCGAAAGTAATCGAGCAGCTGAACATTGTGGATGAGCAGACGGAGGAGAAAGTGGCCGAAATAGAGGAAATGGTACAGAACGAGTTCTCCTCAGAGGTCAGCGAACAGACCGTTGAAGACCCGATTGACGCTATTACTCCCGCTGATGTGGAAAGCAATCCTGTTAAGGATGCGGCTTCAGTAGAGGTTCTTCCTGAGTTTCCCGGGGGTATGACAGCTTTCCTGAAATGGCTCACCTCGAACCTGAAGTATCCGCCCTTGGCTCAAAGGAATAAGATTCACGGCAAGGTGCTCGTCTCGTTCATCGTCGAGAAAGACGGTTCCGTAGGCGACCTGAAACTGGTAAAAGGCCAGCACACTTATCTCGATCGCGAGGCCATGCGGGTGATGCGGATGATGCCAAAATGGAAGCCCGGGCAAGACCAGGGAGAAACATGCCGCACAATGGTATGTGTACCGATAGTATTCAGTCTATAGTAAATGATATAAGATTATGTTGAGTTCGAAAGAAATACTACAGTTGGTGAATAATTGTCTTGAGCAGATGCCCTACGACAGACAGCCAAGAAGTTTGTATGAGCCTATTCAGTATGTGCTGTCGATGGGAGGCAAGCGCATTCGCCCTGTCCTAATGTTGTTATCCTATAACTTGTTCCGCGAAGACCCTGAGAGCATTCTGATGCAGGCATGCGCGCTGGAGACCTATCATAACTATACGCTCCTGCACGACGACCTGATGGATCAGGCTGACATGCGGCGCGGACATGAGACTGTACACAAGAAGTGGGACGCCAACAAAGCTATTCTTTCGGGCGATTCGATGCTGGTGCTGGCTTACGAGCGTATGGCCCAGTGCCGTCCCGAGAAGCTGAGCCAAGTACTGAGCATCTTCACCGAGACAGCTCTCGAGATTGGAGAGGGACAAGAATATGATATGACTTTCGAACAGCGGACCGATGTACGTGAGGAAGAGTACATTGAGATGATACGTCTGAAAACCAGCGTCTTGCTGGCTTGTGCGACAAAAATTGGTGCCGTGCTGGCCGATGCATCTGAGGAAGATGCCCAACTCTTATACAAGTTTGGCGAGCAGATGGGACTTGCGTTCCAACTGCAGGATGATTACCTTGACGTATATGGCGACCCCGCTGTATTTGGAAAGGCCATCGGCGGCGATATTACAAGCAACAAGAAGACCTACATGCTGATCAATGCCTGCAACCGGGCCAACGACGAACAGCGTAAGGAACTGATGTATTGGATTACCGCCACTGAGTTCGACCGCAAGGAGAAGATCGAGGCTGTTACCCGTATTTATAATGAGATAGGTATTAACCGTCTGGCACAGGAAAAGATTGAGCATTATTTCGCCGAGAGCCGTAAATACCTGGCTGCCGTGAATGTGCCTGAGGAGCGTAAACAAGAGCTGATTGCCTATACCAACGAAATGATGAAACGTGAGAAATGATTGACACGCACGCACATCTTGACGGACCAGAATTCGATAACGACCGCACCGAAACAATGGCGCGGGCCAATGAGGCTGGAGTAACGAAGATATTTGTCCCCGCTATCGACCTGGCGTCCTCTCATCGTATCATAGCTTTGTGCAGGCAGCATCCCGGCTATCTTTACGCCATGATTGGCCTCCATCCCGAGGAAGTACACGCTGACTGGCAAATAGTCTTGGCCGATATAAAAAAAATACTCACCGACGAGTTTCAGGCAACGAAAAACAATTCCTCACCCGATATTCCACATCCGACACCCATTATCGCTATCGGCGAAGTGGGACTCGATTATTATTGGAGCCGGGAATTCGAGAATGAACAATTGCTGGCTTTCGAGGAACAAGTAAAATGGTCGGTTGAGACACGCCTGCCTCTGATGATACATTGCCGTAAAGCACAAAACGAGATGGTAAATCTGTTGAAACACTACAAGAACGAATTGCCGGGAGGTGTGTTCCATTGCTTTACAGGAAATGAGCATGAGGCTGAGGAGCTACTCCAGTTTTCTAATTTCGTACTGGGAATTGGCGGCGTGTCTACTTTTAAGAAGAGCCATCTGCCCGAAGTGTTGCCCGCAGTAGTGCCTATGGACCGTATTGTTCTGGAAACCGACGCACCATATATGGCTCCGGTTCCTATGCGAGGCAAGCGCAACGAGAGTGCTTATGTGCAATATGTGTTGGAGCGTCTGGCTGATGCATATGGCGTGAGTAAAGAGGAGATGGAGCGTGTCACAGATGAAAATGTAGCACGTATCTTCAAAATTTAATATAAAATAACACGACGGAATGCTTGTTTTCGACAGATAAAGCGTAATTTTGCAGCGCGAAACAATAAGGAGAGGTGCTCGAGTGGCTGAAGAGGCACGCCTGGAAAGCGTGTAGCCGGCGAAACCGGCTCGCAGGTTCGAATCCTGTTCTCTCCGCAAAAATCTAAGACAAGGATTCGTAATTCCGGGGCAAAAGCCAACTATTCTGTTTTTTTATTTTCGACACAATGAAAATCCGAGTTTCAAAAATAGTTCTTTCTACATTGTTTTTCTTCATTGCTACATTGGCAATAGCACAAAATGACAGCGTCGCCCAGCAGGCTGTCACCGATACTTCTGTGGTTGACACTGCCGCACAAAAAGTTGCCGATTTAGCTGAGGCAACTCTGGCCGATGAAATGGAGGCTGAGCAGAGCATGAATTTCCACCAGTCCCTGAAGAAAAAGTTTGTGGAAGGCAGTGCCGGCTTCATGTCACTAGTTGCCTTGACATTGGTATTGGGACTTGCGTTCTGTATTGAGCGTATTATCTATCTCACTTTATCCGACATCAATGCCAAGAAATTCATGCAAGATGTAGAGAAATTGATTGAAACGCATGATTACGATGGTGCAAAACAGCTTTGCCGTGACACACGCGGACCGGTTGCCAGCATATGCTATCAAGGTATCCTGCATATTAGCGAGCCTCTTGATGCCATTGAGCGTAGTATTACCTCCTATGGTAATGTGCAGATAGCTAATTTGGAGAAAGGCTGCTCGTGGATTACAATGTTTATTGCCATCGCTCCTTCACTGGGATTCTTGGGAACAGTAATCGGTATGGTGATGTCGTTCGACCAGATACAAGATGCAGGCGATATCAGCCCGACCATTGTGGCTGCAGGCATGAAAGTAGCTCTGATTACCACTATTTTTGGAATCATTGTAGCCGTTATCCTACAATTGTTCTACAACTATATCCTCTCAAAGATTGAGCATCTCACCTCGCAGATGGAGGAGAGTGCCGTTACGCTGATGGACATTCTCTCTAAAGTAAAGAGTTAGGTATAACGAGTTTTGGCAGGATTTATGGTTGACATAGTTTTGATATTGACATATCTTGTGGTGCTTGCCGCAGTGGGGACAGTAGTCTGGGCCATGGTGCGCCGTTGGCTGTTACACGACCGCTCGGCCGACACGTCAAACGGAATTCCCTCACGCAAGATTGCGATAGGCGTGGGTGCATTCTTATTGTTATGCCTGTTGATTACGTTTCTCGTGGGTTCTTCTAATCCACTGTTTATCAACGGAAAGAGTTTTGACAGCTATTTGTGGCTGAAAGCTGCCGACATGTTCATTTTCACGTCACTGACGCTTCTAATCGCAGCCGTTATTCTTGTCGTATGTTCAAACGTAAGAAACGTAAGGTCCCGTCGCTGAACACAACCTCAACGGCTGATATCTCATTTATGCTGTTGATTTTGTTTCTTGTCACATCTTCAATGGATGTCGACAAGGGACTGACGCGGCAGTTACCGCCCGTCATTCCTGAAGAACAGAAGGAGATTACCGATATCGACCAGCATAACGTATTGCAGCTGCATATCATGGCCGACGGTTCATTGATGTGCAACGAAAGCCTGCTGCCCATTGAACAGTTGCAGGAGCGTGTTCAGACTTTCGTTTCCGTTGAGGCAAACCGACTGAAGCATGTCATACAATTGGAGACAGACAGAGAGGCTAACTATGACGCGTACTTCCAGGTACAAAACGCCATCGTTCGTGCCTATCATCATCTGCGCGACCTTCAGGCTCGCAAACAATATGGCAAGCCCATGACACAATGTAGCGCGGAAGAGCAGCTTTCTCTGCGCGACTATTATCCTCAACGTATTGCCGAGGTTAACAACAGTCCCATTTCTGCTGATAACAAGATACAGGTCTCTGATATCCAACAGAAAGGAGGTAGCCGATGAGCCGTTTCCGACGACATGAGCGTAAAGTGCCCGGATTGAACACTGCTGCGCTTCCTGACTTGATTTTTACAGTGCTTTTCTTCTTTATGATTGTCACTCATATGCGAAAAGTTACACCCACCGTTCAGAATGTCATACCTGCTGGTACGGAACTACAACAACTGAAGAAAAAGTCTTCTATCGTCTATATATATATAGGTAAACCTAAAGGCGATACACAAACTAGAATCCAGCTGGATAACCGTTATGCAGAGGACTACGACGAGATTGGCCGATATGTAGCAGCCGAACGAAGCAGTATGTCTGCAGAAGACAGACAACAAATGACAGTAGCTTTGAAAGTAGACAAAGACACCCCTATGGGTATTGTCAATGATGTCAAATTAGCCTTGCGCAAGGCGGGTGCCCTGCGCATCAGCTATGCAGCTATAGAACGTAGCAAGCATTAAACGTGTCATTTTTACTACTAGAATGAAAAAATAATGATAATTTGTTGCTTTTGTCGTTATTTTACATTATCTTTGCAATCAAATAAACCTATTTTATGGCACACACTTTAGATTCATTAGACAAAAAGATCCTGCGACTCATAGCTGAGGACGCACGAATTCCATTTCTGGAAGTAGCACGCGCATGTAATGTCAGCGGAGCTGCTATCCATCAGCGTATACAAAAACTTACCAACATGGGAGTGCTTAAAGGTTCACAGTTCCTAATTGATCCTGAAAAGATTGGATATGAGACCTGTGCTTATATAGGTCTTTATCTTAAAGATCCCGAAACGTTTGATGAGGTGGTTGAGGAACTCAAAAAGATTCCTGAGGTCGTGGAATGCCACTATACGACAGGTGGCTTCGACATGTTCATCAAGATCTACGCACAGAACAACCATCATCTGCTCAACATCATCCATGACAAGTTACAGCCTTTGGGACTCTCACGGTCGGAGACCATTATCTCCTTCCATGCCAGCATCAACAGGCAGTTGCCTATCATTGAAGTATTGGGACCTGTTGAGGTCGAGAAAGAAGAGAAAGAAGAAGAATTATAATAAAAGCATAAAAACATAAAGAAGGGCTGCATTTTCAGATGCAGCCCTTCTTCGTCTCCAATACTATTCTTCATTATGTTCCCTTGACTCAACAGGAACATAATCCACAAAAGCATATCTATATTGGTGTTTCTCATCTGGGGCATGCTCCTCACGCCAGACCTCCTTCCAATCATCATAAGGCGGAAAGAAAGCATCAGCTTCCACCGGTGTATCGTCAATCTCTGTCAGGCAAAGACGGTCAGCTACAGAAAGAGCCTTCTTGTATACGCTGGCTCCACCAATAATATATATATCCTCGTCGGGATTACAATGTTGCAGGGCCTCCTCGAGTGACACATAGACATCACATTGAGGAAAACGAGGATCACTGGCCTCATCAGAATGAGCTACATTTCGGGTTAACACAACATTACGCCTGTTAGGTAATGCTCCTTTCGGAAGAGACTCAAAAGTACGACGCCCCATGATGATGGTATGTCCCGTAGTGAGCTGCTTGAAACGCTTCAAATCGTTTGGCAACCAATACAACAGTTTGTTCTTGTATCCGATAGCCCTGTTCCTGGCCACGGCAGCAATTATACTTATCATGATTCCTTTTTTCTTGTTACATATCACTTACACCGACACTTCCGCTTTAATATGGGGATACGGGTCATAACCTTCCAATTGGAAATCCTCATATTGGAAATCGAAGATGTTCTTCACATCAGGATTAATCTTCATAACTGGTAGTTTACGAGGCTCTCGCGTGAGTTGCAGGCGCGCCTGCTCCAAATGGTTCAGATACAAGTGGGTGTCACCTGTAGTATGAATGAAATCACCAGCTTTGAGTCCTGTCACCTGTGCCATCATTTGTAGAAGCAATGCATAAGAAGCTATGTTGAAAGGAACACCAAGGAAAGTATCCGCCGAACGTTGGTAGAGCTGCAACGAAAGAGTGTCTTCTGCAACATAAAACTGGAAAATGGTATGGCACGGAGGAAGAGCCATCTGGTTCACTTCAGCCACATTCCATGCACTGACAATCATGCGGCGTGAGTCGGGATGATGTTTGATCTGCTCCACTACTTGTTGTATCTGGTCGATTGTTCCGCCTTGATAGTCGGGCCACGAGCGCCATTGATGCCCGTACACAGGACCCAATTCACCATTCTCATCAGCCCATTCGTCCCAGATACTGACTTTATGGTCTTTCAGATATTGAATATTTGTGTCACCACGCAGGAACCACAACAGCTCATAGATAATCGACTTGAGATGCAGTTTTTTGGTAGTCAGCAAAGGAAAACCATCGGCTAAATGATAACGCGACTGGGTTCCAAAGATGCTGAGGGTGCCTGTTCCCGTCCGGTCTTCTTTCTTGACTCCTTCTTCAAGGATGCGATTAAGTATATCTAAATATTGTTTCATATTCTTGTGGTATGTGAGTTGTTTTTATTTTCCATTGATCAGGATAATGGTTGTTGGCTCGGTTTCCGATATTTTTCACGAAGCCTAATGGTACCCCCATAAAAGTGACGAGTACGAATCCATGGGGAACATCAGGCTCAAGCACTATGGCCTCGTGGCGTAAATAGCTTATAGCCTGCGCATAGGTCAGTTCTTCTGTTGGATACTTGGTGCGGTCAAGATCTGTATAGATAGCCTCGGCATGGGCGGGTATTGCGATTCGTCCTTTCATCGTAGGTACCGGATACTGTCCATCCGAGAGAACATTGAGCACTTGTTTTGCTTTTTTTGACGAGAGAAGCAAAGATGCCTGGGCATGGGAATCATGGTTCCATTGCTTTCCATTTACAGATCCAATGCCTTCTCCTCGTTTGTCGACAGCTTTTCGCACAACGCACATAAACAGACCCTCACCTCTGGTTGAGCCAGGGATAAACCGATAAACCGGTTCGTTGAATCCAGCCAACAGCGATCCCGTGATGTTCCATTCCTTTTCAATAGGCACAGAAATCACCTCGGCACCAAGCTCCTCCATCATCCAGCGAACATTCTCCTCGTTTTCTTTTGTGTTAAATGTACATGTACTATAAATTAAGAAACCACCGTCACGCAGACAGCACCATGCATCGGCAACGATTTCCCTTTGTAGCTGCCAGCACTTCTCCACATTCTGCAAACTCCATTCCCCGATAGTAGCCTCATCCTTGCGGAACATACCCTCACCAGAGCAAGGCACATCACATAAAATTATATCGAAAAGGAGGCCGGCCTTCCTATAATCCTTAGGATAATTGTTTGTAACCACATGATTGGCATAACCCCATTTCTGTATGTTTTCTGCCAGTATCTGCGCCCGGTTGCGTATAGGCTCATTGCTGACAAGCAGGCAACTGTCGGGCAAAGCACTTCGCAACAGCGTAGACTTTCCGCCTGGCGCAGCGCAGAGGTCCAGCACATCTGTCACGGTCCTCCCCTCCCCTTTTGTGTCTTGTCCGTCAGACATACGAAAAAGTTGCCGTATCACATGGTCGAGGAACATCGACGAGGCTTCCTGAACATAGTACAACCCTGCATGAAACAAAGGATCGAATGTAAAGTTCGGACGTGATGAAAGATAATAGCCATTCTGACACCAAGGCACCGCTGTTACCCCCTTTTCGTCATCAACTTTCCATTTCATACCGTTGGCATGACACTTCTTGGGATTCATTCGTATACTCACAGGAATGTCTTCCTCGAACGACGCTATATATCGCTCGAAGAGTTCATTTCCCATCGTTTGATGAGCCTCTTGTATAAAAACCTCCGGTAGTTTCATTTCTGTGTACAAATGTACATAGAATTTCTGAATTAACTGCTAGTCATTTCAATAAATTACGTTTTCTTCATAAGAAAAGCTCGAAATAACGAGAGCAGAAAAGGACGCAATAATTCCTTTTTCATCATTAGGACGCAGTATCTTTGCCCAATTTCTTGATGAAAAGAAAAAAAATATGTACCTTCGCAACTAATTAGGCTTTTGTTACGTCTAACAGATAGAAATTAAAAAACATGCAGGATATGAAAAAGTATTTGATAGTATTGGCATTAGCCTTAACATTGGGCACCACAACCCAAGCAGCCTCACAAAAGCACCGCCATAACCCGGCGATCACAGCAACGACAACGGTCACCCCCTCTGTCGACAACAAAGAAGCGGATCAGGGTATCGAGGCCTATTCTGACACCACTTCAACCTCAGTTGATACACTTGCTGACAATGATACGTATTTGCAGGTGGATGATTTCCCCTTCGATGACTCTCACCTTGAGTTCGCTGAGAAAATGATTGAGCGGTTCGGTGGATTGTTTGCATTCTTAATTGTGCTGCTGGTCTTCCTTTTCCTTGCCGCACCATTCATCATCCTTGCTTTGGTGCTGTGGCTCATCTTCCGCAACCGCAACCGCAGATATAAGTTAGCGGAGAAAGCGATGGAGACCGGTCAACCCATACCGCAGGAGTTTATTCAAACTGAGCGTCAGAGTGATGAGATTCTGTGGAAGAAAGGTATCAAAAATGCAGCTCTCGGATTAGGTCTAGTGGCTTTCTTCTATTGTCTGGGAGCAAACCCATTGACTGGTATCGGATGGCTTGTAGCCTTGTTCGGCGTAGGACAGGCTGTAATCGCCAAGACCTCAGCTTCGAAGATGGACAAAAAGTCTGACGAGTTCCCTTATGATGACCGCTACGACGGCATAGATAACAAATAGAATATAAACCCTTTAATAGACGGAAGATATGGAAACGAATAAGAAACTGACTCGTTCTTACAATCGCACAATAGCAGGTGTTTGCGGAGGCATAGCCGAGTATCTGGGTCTTGACCCAACTGCTGTAAGGGTTGCATATGTATTTCTGACATTATTCACATGCTTTAGTGGTGTGCTGGCTTACATCATCATGTGGCTCATCATCCCCGAAAAGTATTAAACCCATTAACGTAGATCCATACAGGTGTCCTATTAAATGTCAGTACCTGGCATTTCTGAGGACACCTCAGGATTTCACCTCGAAGCAATTTCAAAATGAATGTAAGCAGTGACATTTCTCTCGTAACGCAGGTGGCGGTATTCCACAACAAGCGGGCTTTCGACCAGCTTGTGAGGAAATACCAGTCGCCCGTTCGCCGGTTCTTCCTGAACCAGACACTTGGAGATACACAGCTGAGCGACGATCTGGCACAAGACACGTTCATCAAAGCTTACACACACATTACCAGTTTCAAGGGGATGTCGGGATTCTCTACATGGCTGTTCCGCATCGCCTACAATGTGTTCTATGACTACAAAAGGTCACTACGTGTTACCGACGACATTGAGACTCCTGCCGTAGCAGGTCGAAGTGCATTGGTAGCGGATAGCAATCTGAAAATGGATTTGTATGAGGCTCTCAAAATATTGAAACCCGACGAGCGGACCTGCATCACGCTCCAGTTGATGGACGGTCTGCCTATCGACAAAATCGTGGAGATTACCGGTATCACGCAGAATACAGTGAAATCGCATCTCTCCAGAGGAAAGCAGAAATTGGCATCTTACTTAAAAGCAAATGGTTATGATGGAAAATGACGATATATTAGTAAGTAAATTCTTTGAAGAATATACGCAAGAGGTGGAAGATCACGGTTTCACCAAGCGCGTGATTCGCCATCTACCCGACCGGGCCGCGCGTCTGAACCGCATCTGGACGGCATTGTGTATTGTAGCTGGTATTGTGTTCTTCATCGGTATCAAAGGATGGAAAATCATTGCGGAATCATTGCTGGTGTTGTTCCACACTACTCCCGCACTAGACGTGTTCCAACTGAGTCCGCTGACCATTATACTCTCTGTACTGGCGCTTACCACGGTTGGCGTCTATCAGCTGGCATCGCGCGAGCTGCGGCTATAACTCTATAGGTCGATGATAAAGTTATCGTCCTCCTCTTCGTTTTTCTTCTGAACCTTTGGTTTGGGAGTGTTCTTCAGATTACCTTTTTCATCAAACAATCCGTAGGTGGTACGCAATACAGTAAACTCCGTTCGTCGGTTCAGCTGATTGCATACCTCCTGCTGGTTTTTCTCCAGTTTCATGATGAACTCTTCTGTCAGTTCATCATTCTCCTTCAGCCACGGATATTTCTCTGTCAGCTTTTTCCTGATTGTTTTCGGTTTTTCTTTTCCATACCCTTTAGGGGTCAACCTGTCTTTCGCAATGCCGTGGGCTATCAAATAGTTCACCACCGACTCGGCACGATGCTGCGACAACACCTTATTATATTGGGCACTACCGCGGTAGTCGCAATGTGCGCTCAATTCGATCGTAATGTTGGGATTCTCGTTGAGCATCTTGACCAGTTCGTCCAATGCCGTAGCTGACTCAGGACGAAGAGTGGCTTTATTCAAGTCGTAGAAGATATTATCAATGAGCACAGGTGCGGAAATATTGGCCAAAGGGAATTGTAACACATGTTCTTTTGTCTCCTTCGACGGCATTACGCGAAGTTCCTCCTTATGATTCAAGAATCCCTTGCAAGTGGCAAGGAACACATAGTCTACACCTGGCGAAATCTCCTGTTCGAACGAGCCGTCACCTTTCACGCTCAACTTAAGGTTGGTACCGTCGTTACCCACCATATACACTTGCGCAGCCGTCAGTTCATATGCATCCATCTCATATACCCATCCTTTAACGGTCTGGATAATCTCAGGATTCCCAAAACTATAGATATGGTCACTACCACGGCCGTCGCCACGATTAGAAGAGAAGAATCCCCTGTTGTGCAGGCCTTCGAAAGTCATTCCGAAATCATCTCCCTGCGAATTCAACGGATAGCCAGGATGAACAAGCCGCAAATGAGTGCGCGGGGTACGAGAGGAATTGGCAGACTGGGAATTGGCAGCTGACAACTGAGAGGTATCAAGACTGTCGGAACTCTGCGAAATAGCCCTTTCAACCTTCGACTTCATCTCCTCATTCTTGATAATGAAAATATCTAAACCGCCCATGCCGGGATGGCCGTCCGAAGAGAAATAGAAATCACCATTGGGACGAAATGCGGGGAACATTTCGTTGCCTGGCGTGTTGACGAGCTCACCCAGATTCTCCACACCTCCCAGTCCGCTACTGGTTAGACGAATTCGCCATATGTCCAATCCCCCCAAACCTCCTGGCATGTCTGAAGTGAAATAGAGCCATTGTCCGTCGGGCGAGACAGCTGGATGGGCATAGCTTGAAAGGGTGTCACGACTGATGGTCAGCGGTGAGGCTTTGCCCCAAGCTGCATCACTTCGGCTGGAAGTCATAATGGTAGCATAACGCGGATACGATGGATCAGTAGCACATTGGGTCAAATACATGGTAGTCTGATCCAGCGAAAAGCAACAAACTCCCTCGTCAAACTCTGTGTTCAGGCCCGATTCAATGGTCTGTGGCCTGCCCCACTTGCCTTTATCATCCTTCTGCGAAAAAAAGATATCACCATTCTTTGTGCCCGTAATCCCGCTCAGGTCATCACCTTGAGCCTCATTGCGCGTTGAGGTGAAATAGAGCTGGTCGTTCTCGTCGCCAAAAAGCATCGGGGAATAGTCCGCACGCCGCGAATTGAAAATGTCCATACGCTTCACGGTGTAGCCGGATTCTTCTTTCTTCCATGTTGGAGCCATCTGTGCCGACCTCAGGCCGTTACGCGCCAGCACATTGTCGGGCATGGAGTCAAGCACCAACTGGAACTCCTTAGCTGCCTCTTTGTAGTTGGCGTTTTTCAACAGCTGACGTGCAAACGACAAATGCGTCAGCACATCATCCTGCTTATATCTGATGACGTTACGATAAGCTGAGATGGCTTTCTGTGTCTGGTTGCTTTTATCATAGCAGTAAGCAAGCTTCCGTGCACGTTGTCCGCGAAGTGTACGTTCCTTAGGCGGGGTCTTGGTATAAGCCTGTTTGTACTCATTGGCTGCATCAAAATACTCCCCCAGGGCAAGATATTTCTCGCCTCTTTTATAATTCGCATCGGCTCCGCCACAACTGTAGAGCACGATGAGGAGTACTATGATAGCATACTTGCGCATCAATAACTATAACGCAAATCAAACTGGTTTATTGTTTGAAAGGAACCCGATAAGTACAACCCTCCTTCCAACGACTACATCCGTAGGCTGTCTTGCCTTTGATGATGACACCTTGTCCGCAGACCGGGCATTGCTGACCCTCTTGTGGTGTTTCATCCTGGCTACCTACGGCTGAAGCAACAATAGGCACGGGCTGAGGGTTGTTTTCTTTCTTTGAGCCCTTTTTGGTGGTGCCTTTCACCGTCCGCTTATTGTTTTTGGATGGAGCCTTTTGCATCGGAGCCTGAGGAGCGTCTACAATATGCCTGTTGCTATTGTCTTTCAACACTTCACTCACGATATTGGTAATCTGCTGTTTCAATTCATCCACAAACTGGGCAGGATTGTACTTCTGATGTTCAATATCGCGTAGTTTCTTCTCCCAGATACCAGTCAACTCACAACTCTTCAGCAACTCCTCCTTGATAATGTCTATCAACTCGATGCCTGTCGGTGTGGCAACAAGGCGTTTTTTCTCCTTGCGTATATAGTGGCGTTTGAACAGAGTCTCAATAATGGCTGCACGAGTAGATGGCCGTCCGATGCCGTTCTCCTTCATAGCGGCCCGCAGTTCCTCATCCTCCACAAACTTGCCTGCGGTCTCCATGGCACGCAACAGAGAGGCCTCATTATAATATGGTGGCGGGGTCGTCCATTTCTCCGTAAGTGTAGGGGTATGCTCCCCGCTCTCGCCCTTTACAAATGTGGGCAGCGTCTTCTCCTCGTCGTCTTTCTTCTCATCATCCTCTTCGGCAGTCTTTGCATCTTTTGCATAGACAATCCGCCATCCCGGGTCAAGAATCTCCTTGCCTGTCACCTTGAACTCTATCTTGTCGACCTCTCCCAACACCGTTGTCGTAGAGAATTTACAATCGGGATAGAAAACGCTGATGAAACGGCGGGCAACCAAGTCGTAGACATGACGCTCGAAATCGGTCAGATTCTGAGGTATCACACCGGTTGGAATAATGGCATGGTGGTCGGTCACTTTCGACGTGTCGAACACACGCTTGCTCTTCGGCAGGGCCTTACCTCCCAGCGCCCGCACCAACTCGGCATATACGGGCTGTCCCAGTATCTTGGTTTGGAAAAGGCCGTTCATTATCTGCGGACATTTCGGGTAGATGTCATCACTCAGGTACTGCGTATCCACACGCGGATAGGTGGTCAGCTTGCGCTCGTACAATGACTGTATCGTGTTGAGAGTCATCTCGGCACTCATGCCGTATTTTCGGTTACAGTCCACCTGTAACGATGTGAGGTCATACAATTGTTTGGGCTGCTCCTTGCCGTTTTTCTTCTCTACTTTCGTTACTGTGAACGGTTTATCCTTAATCAGCTCAAAGCTTTGCTCTCCCTCTTCCTTTTTGGTGAACTTGCCTTTCGTAGCGGTAAAAAGCGTATCTCGATAGATGGTAGAGAGCACCCAATACGGTTCGGGCTTGAAATTGTCAATCTCTTTCTGCCGGTTTACAATGAGCGCCAAGGTAGGTGTTTGCACGCGACCGACGCTGAGCGGGCGGCCAGGCTGACCGTATTTAATGCTGTATAAGCGCGTAGCATTGATACCCAGCAGCCAGTCACCGATGGCTCTCGACAAACCTGCCAGATAGAGCGGCTGATACTCCTGCTGGTCTTTCAACTGGCGGAAGCCCTCGCGTATGGCATCATCCGTCATCGACGATATCCACAAACGCTTCACGGGACACTTGGCTTGAGCCTTCTGCATCACCCAGCGCTGAATCAGCTCACCTTCCTGACCGGCATCACCACAGTTCACAATGCCATCAGCATTCCGCATGAGTTGCTCAATAACGGCGAATTGTTTCTTGATGCCTTGGTCTTCCTTCAGGCGAATTCCGAAACGCTGGGGAATCATGGGCAATGACGAGAGGCTCCACGACTTCCACATCGGGGTATAGTCCTCGGGCATCTTCAACTCACACAGATGACCGAAAGTCCACGTCACCTGATACCCGTTGCCCTCCATGTAGCCATCGTGGGAACTGTTTGCCCCAAGAATGCGGGCAATATCTTTTGCAACACTTGGTTTCTCTGCAATACACACAATCATGCTGCAAAGGTAATCATTTTAATTGAAAAGCTACGAATTAAGAGTTACGAATTACGATTCCTGGAAAAGAACTCACGCTTATCAACAATCTAATATCACGTGAGTTCGACGAATTCACGTTAACTTGAAACCGGCAACTCTGCTGCCCTCGTTCGTCACTAAACCTTGCTATCGCCTGACGGATAATGGCTTATGCTTGGTGACACTTGTCTTTCTGCCGTCACGATGCCTTCACACGCATTTTATAATCGATGCCTGATTACCCTCTAACTAGTTAATCAATGAAGGTCTAATCAGGCATTAATTAGCGTGTAACTAGGCATCAATTAGAGCATTATCAGGCATTAATTAGAGCATAATCAGGCATTAATTGCAATTTCCATGGAAATCAAGGGACCTGTTCCCCCGATTTTCTGACACACAGCTTGCATGATTCTGAATTCGTCGGACTCGCGTATGTTTATGTCCGTAGAAGCCATGTTTACGGTTGTAGATGCCATTTTTGCGTCCGTAGAAGCCATATTTGCGTTTGTAGAAGCTAAGTTTACGTTTGTAGAAATCATGTCTATGTTCGTAGAAACCATGTTCACACCAACAGAAACCCTGTTTACGCCAATA
>JAEEXN010000022.1 GCA_016291595.1 Prevotella sp. | reverse complement strand
GGGAAGTCTATCACTCCAGTGAAAGGATCCTATCACTCCAGTGATAGCTTTCTCTCACTCCAGTGATAGGACTCTCTCACTGCAGTGATAGTTTTTAAAAAGTGTTAAGAAGCGTTGTTGAAAGCATTTACCCGAGACGTAAATAGCGGTGGTATTCTTTTGCAAAGATACAAATAAAGGAGGGAAAAACCAAAAGAAAAACACATTATTCTTTTGTTTTCCAAATGACATCAGCTTCAGCATAGCCAAAGGTAAAAAACATGGTATGTTTTACGATTTAGCTTTATTTATTTAGCAGAAGTACGAGTCATATTGTATACAGTCCCCTATCATTATTTGCTAATGTATGTATTCTTCCACTCTCCACAACCTCCCTTTTGGGGAACTACAGGTTTTCTGTACCACAAAAAGGACACTTACCCTTCTTTTCAAGTTTCGCTCCGCAATTACCACACATCAAACCAGTATGCGAACGGGACAGATAGACCTTAATGGAGAAATAGAAATAGAATACCAACAACACATAACCAATATAATATAAGGTGAAAACGCTGAATACAATATAATCGACAGCACAAATGGCAGCCAATCCAAACAGATAGAGCACGGCATCACCGATAGGAAGATGATGACGTACATCGTCAACAGTGGCAAGGCCGACAATAAGAATAGCCCATACCGATACTAAAAAAATGCTCAACAACGTAGGTACAATAAACGGATTAAGTGTAGGATGGTAGTAGAAATGACGCCACATGTCAGGAGCAAACACTTGTATACTGGCATAAAGCGTGGCTGACGATGCCACCAACAGAACAAGTGCTGTAGGATAAAACGAGTCAATATCGTTGAAATGCACCAGTTTGGCATTCCGGCTCCTAATCATCCTGAAGACATACACTGCGCCTATCACCACAATAATAATAAGAAAAATCAACATGTGAACGTCGGAGAACGTAGAGATGAACTGTGAGATTGGGTCGTCTGGTACTACTTTATCCAACAATGTAGTCTCATGAATCCAACCGAACGTGAATTGGTCGCGCGCCAACTGCACCCATACAGAGTCTATCGAGTCGGTAGGAATGATGCGTATATCGGCCACCACAAGGGGATCATTCTTCATCACCACAAACGAATCGGTCATCAGGCTGTTCAGTTTCTCCTCAGGTTGTTGCTTCAGCAACACAAGTGAGTCAGCTTTCACCACAAAGTTATAGTTGTTTGTATAGTGGTGCGTGCCAGAGAACGAGATGCTGTCCAACTGCTCCTCAGTATACGTAACTGCATCTGAGGTCTTCCGCTCATGCTTATGGTAGCAGCTGGTGAGGAGCAAGAACATGCTTAATACAACAAGATATGAGTTACGGGTTATGATTACATTTCGCATATGAGAAAAACTAATCACAACTCTAAACATGCTATTGATAGTCCTGAACTGACAATTATTCCGCATAGATATTCATCTGACATTGTTGACAATCGAACTGCAGGCGGAACCGTTTCCCGTTAGGAAGGACCAGTGAAAGCGGCTCATGCCACTGAGGCTTTCGCCCACCATGCTTTACACAGTAGCCCAAAGTGTATCGCAGACAATGGCGGCACTGCATCAGCAAGGGTGCCACATGATGCTTGTTCGGTGGCAAAGGACTCAACTCAAAGGCCGACTGGACGTTCTTTAGCCCTTGCTGCTCATAGAAAGCTTTGGCCTCCTTATTGGCAATATTATACAGATAAGGATAATCCCGATACTCCTTCGGCATTGGCACCAGTTCCTTTTTCACATTTTCTGCAATCTCTGTTTCCTTCTTCCTTGCCGCCTTTAAGGCTGTCACCCGTCGTCGCAAATCGGTCAACACGCTGCTGGGCACAAAGCACTCATCGACATGATTCCTCACAACAACCTCACGACATGTGTATGGTGTGCCGCCCAGTTTAGAGAGTTGCGTGCTCATGTTTTGATACTGAGGTTTCTGAGCCTTCTGATACTCAAGAGGCACTGTTGCAGTTGCCATCGTGTTTCCGCCGGCATCGGCCATGGTCAGACATAATCCGCCTTCTACAGTCTCTAAAATCATGTCCACTTCTATCTTCCGCTCAGCACTCGGTTTGTCAAGCAACCGCTCAAACTGCTGGTCATTATTACGATATAGCGCCATGCCAGGCCTCAGATGCTCAGGCATCTTCAATGGAAACAAGCGGTTGTTCACCACCTTATTCACGCGGAAGCCTTCCAACACGTAATTTTTCGCTGTGTCTCTCCCACCTTGGACATAGAAGTAACACAATCCGTCACCATTTGCGAAGCTTGCCGTTCCTGCCACATTGAATGAGCCTCCGCGTATTTCTTTCACCTTTCCCACATACTCGCCAATGGCCTTCGGCGTATCGAACGAAACGATATCGGGCTGGCGCCCATGCAGGAAATAGTCGGTGAATCCACGGTTGAACGTTTTCTTCAGGTTTGGAGTAAATGTATAAGTACACCGACCTAGCGACGAACGGCAATATTTGTCGGGATGGAGGTCGATAATCTCATTCAGACGCTGACTGTAGGCAGCCACCACATTCTTCACATAATAAACATCTTTCAGCCGTCCCTCAATCTTCAATGAGCTGACTCCAGCTGCCATCAGTTCCTCCAGTGAGTCAATACGGCACATGTCTTTCAACGACAGCAGGTGCCTCCCCTGCTCTATCATGCGCCCGTCGGAATCTTGCAAGTCAAACTTAAGGCGGCAGAACTGCGCACAGGCACCACGGTTGGCACTACGACCGAAAGAATACTGTGAGGCATAACACACCCCCGAATAGCTAACGCATAATGCACCGTGTACAAACACCTCCAATTCCACATCGGGCACAGCCTCATGAATCGCCCTTATTTCATCTATAGACAGCTCACGAGCGAGCACGATACGACAAAATCCCAACGAGTGGAGCCAGCGAACTTTTTCAATAGTACGGTTGTCTGTCTGTGTAGAGGCATGAAAGCACAAAGATGAATGGTGACCTTCATAACAGAGAGCATCATTCATCTTCATAATGCCCATATCCTGTACAAGAATGGCATCAACACCGGCATCAGCCAAACGGCCGATAAGTTGTTGCGTTGCCACCAACTCATCATCATACACAATGGTGTTTACCGTCACATAGACCTTAGCATCGAAACGATGCGCATAACGGCATAACTCAGCTATATCCTCCACCGAATTACCAGCTGCCACACGGGCACCAAAACGCTCTGCACCTATATATACAGCATCGGCACCATGGTCAATGGCAGCGATGCCGCATTCTAAATTCTTGGCAGGGGCCAGCAATTCTATCGTTTGCATGATAACTGTGAACTATAAATAATATAACTATAAAGACAGATATTGCGATGATGAGAATATTGTCAAGTTTGATTAATGAGCATAAGCAACTACAATGCAAATCGCCGGTTTTGAACTACAAAATGCATTCTATTCAATCTTCTCGATGTCATATGGGGTTTCCTGATAAACATAATAGTTTATCCAGTTGCTATAGAAAAGATTGGCGTGTGCACGCCACGACACCTTTGGCCCCTCACTAGGATTGTTGTGCCGATAATAGTTCTTAGGCACATCTACATCATCACGTATTCCCACATCGCGCTTGTACTCATTGTCAAGCGTGTTTGGCGCATACTCCAGGTGACCAGTAATAAAGAACTCTCTACCACCTCTAGCCATAATAATACTCACACCACTTTCCATACCCTCAGCAATTAGCGTCAGTGCCGGATTGGCCACTATATCCTCACGGTGCAGTTCTGTATGACGACTATGGGGCATCATAAACACATCGTCGAAACCGCGGAAGATGGGCAATGTCGGCTCCAGCGTGTGCTGCTCGAAAATACCGAACATCTTTCTCTCCAGAGGATACTTCGGAATACCATAATGATAATACAAGCCTGCCTGAGCCGCCCAACAGATATAAAGTGTACTGGTAACGTGTGTCTTTGCCCAGGCGAAGATTTCCATCATCTCATCCCAGTAGGTTACATCCTCGAAAGCAAACTGCTCTACCGGTGCGCCGGTGATAATCATTCCATCGAACTTATGCTTGCTCAGTTCCTCAAAATCCTTGTAGAACATCATCATGTGCTCTATCGGTGTGTTCTTAGGCGTATGACTACGCAACTTCATGAAACTAATTTCCAGCTGCAACGGTGTATTCGACAGCAACCGCACCAAGTCGGTCTCGGTCGTAATCTTCAGCGGCATGAGGTTCAGCACCACAATCTTCAGCGGACGAATATCCTGATTGTGAGCCCGCGTATAATCCATTACGAAGATGTTTTCTTTCTTCAGCAGGTCAATGGCCGGTAGTCGGTCGGGTAGTCTTAATGGCATATTCTTTTATTTCCTTTCAAACTTTGTGCAAAAATACACAAAATAATTTAGAAAAGGAAACATACGGACTGATATTTGTGACAACTGCCAAAAGCAGTGGCCATTAGATACGTTTCCTCATTACCATCAAAAGCGGCACAAACTGACATTAATCAAGTTACAACCTATTCTTAAACATTGTTAAACGATTGATGATTTGTGTCACGTTTCTCGTTTTCATGTGTAATGCAAATAGACGACCGAACAAGAAATCAACGTCAACAACATAAACAAAATAGCAATATGAGACAAACAACACACTTCTTGGCCACACTCCTATTCATGGTGGGACTGACCGCAACATGCCAGGCACGGCAGAATAACGACAGACAGGTGACAACCTATGACTTTGTTGACTTCCAGCAACTTCAGGTCAGCGGAATTGTTGAGGTACACTTCACCCAGGACAAACACTACAGCGTCAGTGTGGAAGAGAGCACCAATCCCGACTTAATGACTATGGTAAAGAAGAAAGGAGAGACGCTCTGCATCTGGACGGAAATCAAAAAGAAAAACATCCGATTGGACAAAGACGACAAACCCATCGTACATATCACCGCACCAAAGCTGAACGAACTGCGGCAGAGCGGTGCCACGAAAACAACAGTGTCAGGGAAATTGGAAACGGATGCACTCTCTATCTTCGCTTCGGGAGCCTGCAAATGCCAGTTTGGCAGCATTTATTGCACCGACATGGTCATCAGCAGCAGCGGGGCCTCAAACATCAGTACCGGGATGGTGATGTGCAATTCGCTGAAAGTGAACTGCTCTGGAGCCTGTAACATCAAGACCAACGCTGAAGCAGAGGGCAATGCCACGCTGACATTCAGCGGCGCATCGAACGGTACGATCAGCTTTACGGGAAACACACTCAAGCTAGTGAACAGCGGTGCCGGCAAACTTGACCTGCACGTTGACTGTATGCAGCTCATAGCAAGCAATAGCGGCGCTGCCAAGGTCAGCATCAGCGGCACAGCCGACAAGACAACTGTCAAGGCCACGGGAGTATCGAAGATCAATACCGCCGAACTGAATAAGCTGTAATTTTCAATCAGTAAATATGACGCAAGAGGATTTCGAACGGGAAGTAAAACGCGTGAGGTCCATACTGGTGCGGCAAGCTTACCGCTACGTGCAGCAGACTGACGATGCAGAGGACATCGTGCAGGATGCCATGCTCAAACTGTGCCTGTTGCGCCAGCAACTGATGATGCCCATAGATGCCTTTGCCTCGGTGCTTGTCAGGAACTTGTCGCTTAACCGTCTGCGACAAAAACATCAAACAGAATCTCTCTCGGACATCGATACGGTTGTCGATGAGCTCACTGATAATGCCGAGGACTTACAGACCGAGCACCTGATGCGCATCGTTGAGTCGCTGCCACCGCGCGAACAAGCCATCATCCGCCTGCACGACATGGAGGGAATGGACTTCCGTGAGATATCACTGCTGACGGGTATGCCCGTCACGGCACTCCGAAAGTCGGCGAGCCGCATCCGCCTGCGCATCCGTATGCGCTATCTGGCTGCCGTCTCTGCCGTGGTGTTGCTGTTCATTGCGGGCATCACTAGCTACCGAAACTATCAGTGGCAGCAGTTCTGCCGCCAATACGAGGGCTCATACGTCATCGTCGGCGGGCAACGCAACGACAATCTGAAGCAGATAAGGCAAGAGATTGAGCAGACACTGGCCACGGCCAAACGCGTTGAGGCAGGAATGAACAACAGCGAGATGGTGCGCGAGGCAGAATCGGAGGTGCTGCAAAGCATCAGCGACCCCGAGGAGCGACGCCATCTGGAAGAGTTGCTAAGAGATTGAACAACAAAACGACATAACAACAAACAAAAATATGAGAAAGAACATCATACGTGCTGCCATCACAGTGGTTGTACTACTATTGCAGGCAACAACAGTGTGTGCTCAAAACCACATCGACCAGATGGTGGAAAACTTCTCGGCACTGGGCTCATCGAAGTTTACATCGGTGGTGGAGCGCAACCCAGCCACAGGAAGGATTCAGAAAGTGGTGAAGGTACTTGAGGTGACTG
Organism: Prevotella sp.; assembly: GCA_016291595.1. Taxonomy (GTDB): domain Bacteria; phylum Bacteroidota; class Bacteroidia; order Bacteroidales; family Bacteroidaceae; genus Prevotella. Next base: position 29,044 of record JAEEXN010000022.1, on the reverse strand, counting down.
GTCCGAAGGCAGCCAGCTTCCGACAGGTATTCCTAAAAGAAAAAGAAACGGGCTCGTTCAGCCAACAACAAGAGGGCGAGGAGCAGACGCTGACTCTCAGTTGTGAGAATTCCAAACAGGTGCGCCTCTACATGCTGAGAACAACAGGCCGCACAGTGGTCAACTCAGCTAAGGTCACCATCATTGTAAAGATAAAAAAAACATAGCCAAACGCATGCTATTCATTACATAATACGGCCACTGCCCCAGCGGGCAATGGCCGTATTTAATTGTATAAGGTGGAAACTATTACCAGAGTTGCAGACGCTCGCTCTTTGGAATAAACATCTTATCGCCCTCTTTCACACCAAAGGCATCATACCACATATCGATATGCGGCAGGGCCCCGTTGACACGCCACTCTCCTAGAGCGTGGGGATCGCTCTTAGTGCGGTTGCGAATCTCAGCCTCAGTGATGTTCTGTCCCCATACACCTGCATAAGCAAGGAAGAAACGTTGCTCGGGGGTAAAGCCGTCGATATCAGTCAGTGGTGCATCTTTAGTGGCATTCTTGAAAGCTGTGAAAGCCACTTGCAGACCACCATGATCGGCCAGGTTCTCGCCGAGTGTGAGACGTCCGTTTGCGTTCAGGTCGGGCAACACCTTGATAGCAGAGAAGAAATCGGCATACTTGTCGGTGCGTGCCACGAAATTCTTGCCATCGTCAGCAGTCCACCAATCTTTCATGTTACCGTCCTTATCGTATTGACGACCTTGGTCGTCGAAACCGTGGGTCATCTCATGTCCAATCACCACACCGATGGCACCATAGTTGAATGCATCATCGGCAGAAGCATCAAAGAATGGATATTGCAGAATGCCAGCAGGGAAGCAAATCTCGTTAGTAGTAGGATTGTAATATGCATTGACTGTTTGTGGAGTCATGAACCACTCCTCATTGTCAACAGGCTTACCTGCTTTCTCTTCAATGTGGCGCTTGAAGAAGAAGTCGTTGCATATCTGTGCATTCTCGTAGTATGACTTGTTAGGGTCGATAGTGAGCCCACTCAGATCCTTCCATTTGTTGGGATAGCCTATCTTCACATAGAAAGCATCGAGTTTTGCATGGGCAGCACGCTTGGTCTCCGCACTCATCCAATCCTGAGCATCAATACGCTCACCAAGAGCAATCTGAAGATTGCGCACCAATTTCTCCATACGCTCCTTAGAGGCAGCGGGGAAATGGCGCTCGCAATATATACGTCCCAGAGCCTCACCAAAGACACCTTCCACCTGAGAGGTTGCACGTTTCCAACGCGGATGGTCCTCCTTACGCCCTTGCATGGTGCGCCCGAAGAAGTCGAAGTTTGCCTCAGAGATTTCATCACTGAGATAGCCAGTAGAAGAGTTGATTACATCCCACTCCATATAGGCGCGCAAAGCATCGGCAGTCATCTCACCTGTCAGCTTGTTTGCACCGTCCATGAAAGAAGGCTGACCGATGACGAGCTTGAGCACATGCTCGGGCTGCACACCACTGGAAAAGAGCAGTTGCATGATGCGCAGGTTGGGCCAGCGGCTCTCAGCTTCATTGAGCGTCATTTTATTGTAGTTAGCGGCAGGGTCACGCAGTTCTGTACGGCTTTTCGATACCTTAGCAAGCTCTGTCTCGAAACGGAAAACATTCTGCATCTTCTGCTGGGCCTGCTGCTGATTGAACCCAAAGAGACGGAACATGCGCACGATGTGCTTTTTGTAAGCCTCGCGGATGGCCTTGGTAGCAGGATCATCTGCCACATAATAGTCTTTTTGTCCAAGGGTCAGTCCTGACTGCGAGACACTAAGGATGTTGTTCTTACTGTCTTTCTCGTCAGCCCCGAAATATGCGCTGTAAACACGACCGTAGCCCTTCATGGCATATTTTTCCATGAGTTTCATCAGTGCAGCCTTACTCTTAGCGGCCTCTATCTCACGGATAAGCGGCATCACGGGCTTCACACCCTCACGGTTACGACGGACAGAATCCATGGCGAGTTTGTAATAGTCACTCATCTTCTGCTCATTGGTGCCTGTAGTATACTCTTTTGTCAAGAGATCCTTCAAAATGTTGTTGATACGCACATTGTTATCTTGCGATAACTGGTCGAAACTACCGAAACGAGCATAGGCTGCCGGAAGTGGATTGTTCTTCATCCAGCCACCACAAGCGAACTGATAGAAGTCGTCACCGGCTTTTACACTCTGATTCAGGTTCTCCATTTTGATACCTGATTGTAGTTGAGCCATTCCGGCTACAGACATACTTGCAATTGCCATTGATAATACTAGTTTTTTCATATTATTATGTTTTTAAAAGGGTTTTTGCTAGAAAATGTTGGAATAGATATGGATTAACGAGATGAGACCTAGTTCAGCAGGTCTTTTAGCGTCTCCAACTCCTCAGACAATGTCATCCAACGCTCGCTTTCTTCATCGAGGCATCGCTTTGTAGAGGTGTACTCAGTAACAAGCGTCATATCAGAGGCTTTCTCAGGCTGCATCAGCAATTCGTCGAGTTCTCTAATACGTTTCTCCATTTTCTCTATCTTGCTTTCTGATTCCTTAACAGCTTTTTCTGCCTTGGAGATTCGTTTCTGTATATCCTTGCGCTCTGCGTAGTTTTGTTTTGTGCTTTGACGCGATGGAACAACAACATCATTCACCTGACCAGCATCATGCTTATGGGCATCTTGCTTTGCTCCTAACTGGTCGAGCGACTCAATCTTACGGTCACGCAAAAAATCGTAGATACCACCAAGATGTTCGCGCACCTGACCTCCTCCGAACTCATATACCTTCGTTACCAATCCGTCGAGGAACTCGCGGTCATGGCTGACTATGATAGCCGTCCCATCGAATGAACGGATAGCTTCTTTCAGTACATCTTTTGAAGGCATGTCAAGATGGTTAGTAGGCTCGTCGAGAATGAGCAGGTTGACAGGCTCCAACAGCAGGAGTATCATTGCCAAACGGCTGCGCTCACCACCGCTCAGCACCTTCACTTTCTTATCAGAGTTCTCGCCACCGAACATAAATGCGCCTAATATATCGTTGATTCTCAGACGAATGTCACCTTTCGCAACATGTTCTATTGTGTCGTAAACAGTCAGTGACTCATCGAGTAGTTGCGCCTGATTTTGGGCAAAATAACCAATCTGAACATTATGACCTATCTTCAACGTACCCGTGAAGGGTATTTCTCCCATAATGCATTTCACCAAAGTGGATTTACCCTCTCCATTCTTGCCCACGAAAGCCACTTTCTCACCTCGTTTGATAATCATATCGACATGAGAGAACACAGTATGTTCGCCATAATCCTTACGAACATCATCACAAATTACAGGATAGTCGCCACTACGCAGACAGGGAGGGAACTTCAGCCGCATAGCAGAATTGTCGACTTGGTCAATCTCAATAGGAACTATTTTCTCTAACTGCTTGATTTTCTGCTGCACCTGCACAGCCTTGGTGGCCTGATAACGGAAACGCTCGATAAAAGCTCGCATGTCAGCCATCTCCTTCTGCTGGTTCTCGTAGGCACGTATCTGCTGCTCACGACGTTCCCTTCGAAGTACGACATACTCGTCGTATTTCACTTTATAGTCAATAATCTGCCCACAGGAAATCTCTAACGTCCGGTTGGTCACATTATTGATAAACGCACGGTCATGGCTGACAAGTACCACCGCATTGACACTTTGTGAGAGGAATTGCTCCAGCCACTGAATAGACTCAATGTCAAGATGATTAGTAGGCTCGTCCAACAGAAGAACATCTGGCTTACGAAGCAGAATTTTCGCCAGTTCAATACGCATACGCCAACCTCCCGAAAACTCGCTCGTGGGCCGCTCGAAATCGCTGCGCAAAAAACCAAGGCCAGTAAGCGTACGCTCTAGTTCGGCCTCATAATTATCTGCGCCCATCATCATATAGCGTTCGTGCTCCTGCGTAAACCTTTCAACAAGTGACAGATACTCGTCGCTCTCATAGTCAGTACGTGCGGCCAATTCTGCATTCATACGGTCTAGTTTATCCTTTATTCTTCGCACATTGTTGAATGCTTTTTGCGCCTCCTCACGTACAGTGGTATTGTCTTGCAGGTTCATTACCTGAGGAAGATAGCCTATCGTTGTATCGTTCTGAACAGCCACGACTCCTGCAGTTGGGTTCTGCATCCCGCACAGAATTTTCAACAATGTAGACTTTCCCGCACCATTCTTACCGACAAGGGCAATACGGTCGCGGTCATTGATGACAAAACTGGCGTTGCTAAAGAGTGGCTTCACACCAAATTCAACAGATAATCCTTCTACTGAAATCATTGTTTCGCTTGAAAATAGGTTACAAAGGTAATTATTTTTTTGCATATTCTACAAAAAAATATTATTTTTGCATCATACATATACACATATCCATGAATATTTTCTCAAAACATATTGCACAATTTCTGTCGCTGCCTGTCACAGCGGTCGACAACACATTGGCTTTGCTGGAATTGGGATGCACCATACCGTTCATCTCACGTTATCGCAAAGAAAAGACAGGCGGACTGAATGAGGTACAGATTACTGCCATCAGTGACATGAACGAGCGACTGAAGGAGACTGCCAAGCGTAAGGAAACCATCGTCAAGACTATTACTGAGGCTGGGAAAATGAATCCCGAACTACAGCAGCGTATCGACAACTGCTGGGAGCCAACAGAATTAGAGGACATCTATCTGCCCTATCGTCCCAAGAGAAGGACGCGCGCACAAGTTGCTCGTGAGTTGGGGCTGGAACCACTGGCCACCATCATCATGATGCAGCGCGATGCCAACCCATTAGAAACAGCGCGACGCTTTGTGAATACTCAGTCAGGACCTGCCACCGTTGAGGAAGCTATTACCGGTGCCAAGGATATTATCGCAGAGATTGTGAGTGAGGATGAGCGATCACGTAACAGCATACGTAGCATCTTTCGCCGCAATGCTGTAATTACCTCGAAAGTGGTGAAGGCAAAAAAGGATACGGACGAGGCGCAAAAATTCTCTGATTATTTCGACTGGCAGGAACCGCTTCGACGTTGTACCAGCCACCGTTTGCTGGCCATGCGCCGTGGCGAGGCTGAAGGCATCTTGCGTGTCAGTATCGGGGCCGATGATGTAGAGTGCGTTGAGCGGTTGTGCAGATTGCATGTTCGCGGATACGGAAAGTGTTCCCGACTTGTTACTGAGGCTGTGGAGGATTCTTTCAAACGCCTGCTCAAGCCCGCAATCGAGACAGAGTTTTCCAATTTGAGTAAGGAAAAGGCTGATGACGAAGCTATACAAGTGTTTACTGAAAATCTTCGACAACTATTGCTCTCCGCTCCTTTGGGACAAAAACGTGTCATGGGCGTTGATCCTGGATTCCGCACAGGTTGTAAGATTGTCTGCTTGGATGCACAAGGAAACTTGCTTCATCATGAGGCTATTTTTCCGCATCCCCCCATTAACAAACAGATGCAGGCAGCCATCAGCATGGAAAAGATGCTGAGGAAGTATCAGATAGAGGCCATCGCTATAGGCAACGGCACAGCCAGTCGTGAAACCAACGACTTTATCAAAGATGTTCTGGCAGGAAAGTATGCACTACCAACTGATGATTCTGAAAGTAACGACAAGAACTGGAGTTCCAGCGTACAAGTATTCACCGTCAGTGAAGACGGCGCATCTATCTACTCAGCCTCAAAAACAGCACGAGAAGAATTCCCTGACGAAGATGTAACTGTGCGTGGAGCTGTCAGCATCGGCCGCAGGCTGATGGACCCATTGGCAGAATTGGTGAAGATAGATCCAAAGAGCATCGGTGTTGGACAATACCAGCATGATGTAGACCAAAGTAAGTTAAAAAAGAGTCTCGACCAGACAGTTGAGAGTTGTGTGAACATGGTGGGCGTAAACCTCAATACAGCCAGCCAGCATCTGCTGATGTACGTCAGTGGTCTAGGAGCAGCACTTGCTAAGAATATTGTTGACTATCGAAAAGAACACGGAGCATTCTCCTCACGTGCCCAATTGAAGAAGGTACCACGATTAGGACCCGCCGCCTTTGAGCAATGTGCAGGTTTTCTACGTATTCCAGATGCAAAAAACCCGCTCGATAGGAGTGCTGTACATCCTGAGAGTTACACCATCGTTGAGCAGATGGCAAAAGACTGCGGCTGTACTATTGTCGAATTGATGAAAGATACTGAGAAGCGTAAACTAATCGATTTAAAGAAGTATGCGAACGACACTGTTGGTATTCCTACCCTAACCGATATCATGCAAGAATTGGAAAAACCTGGACTTGACCCACGTGAACAAATTGAGGAATTTGAGTTCGATCCCAGCGTTCAATCTATTGATGACCTTGTTGAGGGTATGATTTTGCCCGGCATTGTGACAAACATTACAAAATTTGGGGCTTTTGTCGACATTGGCGTACATCAGGACGGTCTTGTCCATGTGTCGCAATTGGCTGACCACTATGTGAAAGACCCAAATGATATAGTTAAACTGCACCAGCATGTGCGCGTCCGTGTAAAGGATGTTGACTTCCGCCGTCAGCGTATTTCGCTCAGTATGCGGGGAATTCAATCATAAAAGTCCATAATAGCTATTGGCTTATACTTTGAAAAAATAAAAAGGACGAAACTCAAGTTTCGTCCTTTCTACTTATTCGAATAAGAATTTACTTTACTTTCTCAACGATAGCTTTGAAAGCCTCAGGGTTGTTAACAGCGAGGTCTGCGAGTACTTTACGGTTAATCTCGATACCAGCCTTGCTAAGCTTACCCATGAGCACAGAATAACTCATACCCTCGAGACGAGCGGCAGCATTAATACGCTGAATCCACAGAGAGCGGAAGTTGCGTTTCTTGTTACGACGGTCACGATAGGCATAGGTAAGACCCTTCTCCCATGTGTTCTTGGCTACTGTCCAAACATTCTTGCGGGCACCAAAGTAGCCACGAGTGAGCTTAAGAATTCTTTTACGCTTTGCTCTTGAAGCAACGTGATTTACTGATCTTGGCATAGTTTTTACTCTTTAAATGTTTGACAATAGGTTTAACGGAGACACAACAGGTCACGAACCTGCTTCATGTTATTGGTATCAACGATGGCCGAGTGAACCAGATTACGCTTTTGTTTCTTGGTTTTCTTGGTCAGAATGTGACTGTGGTAAGCATGTTGTCTCTTAATCTTACCTGTACCGGTGAAGCGGAATCTCTTCTTCGCACCGGAATTTGTCTTTACTTTTGGCATTTTTTTTAATTTTTAAATTGGTTATTTATTATATGGTGGCAACGCATATACCGGGCGTTACGCACCTGATCTTCTTTTTTATTACTGACTAATTACTAATCTCCGCCTTTCAACTTCTTGAGCAACTCATCACCACCTTTTATATTGGCGAACAAGCCGCCATTTGCTGGAGACTCATCATCAGTATCAGCATTTGCAGCCGCCTCTTCCCTACTCTTCTTCTCAGCTTCCTTTGCTTCATTCTCGCGACGCTCGCGGTCCATCTTCTGCTGGCTCTTCTTTGCTACACCAGCTTTCTTAGGGCTGAGATATAAGAACATCTTCTTACCTTCAAGCGAGGGCATCGACTCCACCTTTCCATATTCCTCCAAATCATTAGCAAAACGCAGGAGCAACACCTCACCTTGTTCCTTAAATAAGATAGAACGCCCACGGAAGAACACATATGCGCGAACCTTATTGCCTTGCTCCAAGAATTCCTTGGCATGCTTCAACTTGAAGTTGTAGTCATGGTCATCAGTCTGAGGACCGAATCGTATTTCCTTCACCTCTTGTTTTACTTGCTTGGCTTTCATCTCCTTAGCACGTTTCTTCTGCTGGTAGAGGAACTTACTATAGTCAATCAGACGACAAACAGGAGGATTAGCATTTGGCGAAATCTCAACAAGGTCTACACCCTGCTGATGCGCCATATCTAATGCCTGACGCGTAGGCACAACAGAAGACCCGTTATCACCCACAATGCGTACTTCGCGGACACGAATCTGCTCGTTCACACGGTACTGATTACCTTTTTTGTCGTTCTTCATTAACTATTTTTGGTTCTACTTATTGGGAAATCGGCTGCAAAGGTAATAAAAAGAAGTGACAAGTGATAAACGTTAACTGATAAGTACCGCGTGATTTACGTTTTTTTAACAACACGGTTCTACTCATCGCCTATCACCTGCCACTTGCCACTTCAAATTGTCAGTCAGTTGCCAACAATTTTAGAATTCTTTTGTCATCTCAGCAACCTGATTGTTGATTTTGTCAATGAACGCCTGGATGGTCATAGTTGCCTGCTCGCCACCACCCTGCTGACGCATAGAGACAAGTCCCTCGGCTGCCTCTTTTTCACCTACTATCACCATGTAAGGAATCCGCTTCAACTCGTTGTCACGGATTTTGCGTCCCAACTTCTCGTTACGCATGTCAATAGTAGCACGAACGCCCTGCAGGTCAAACTGGCGGGCGACCTCCTTTGCATAGTCGTTGTATTTTTCCGAGAGAGGAAGGATTGCAACTTGATCAGGTGTAAGCCATAAGGGGAAGTGGCCTGCAGTATGCTCAATGAGCACAGCGGTGAAACGCTCCATAGAACCGAATGGTGCACGGTGAATCATGACGGGAGTCTTTTTGGTGTTATCCTCGTCAGTATATTCCAACTGGAAACGCTTCGGCAGGTTATAGTCTACCTGAATAGTACCCAACTGCCAACGACGGCCGATGGCATCCTTAATCATAAAATCGAGTTTCGGCCCATAAAAAGCAGCCTCGCCATACTCAATCTTGGCAGTTAAGCCCTTCTCCTCACAAGCCTCAACAATAGCTTTCTCGGCCATAGCCCAATCCTCGTCAGTACCCACATACTTGTCATGATCATTAGGATCACGGAGTGAAATCTGTGCCTCAAAGTTAAAGCCAAAGGCATTGAGTACAATATTCACAATGTCCATCACCCCCAGGAATTCCTGTTTCACTTGGTCGGGACGGCAGAACAAATGGGCGTCATCCTGTGTAAACGAACGGACACGAGTCAAGCCGTGTAACTCACCACTCTGCTCGTAGCGATAAACCGTACCGAACTCAGCTATGCGTAAGGGCAGATCACGATACGAACGGGGCTTTGATGCGAAAATCTCACAGTGATGAGGACAGTTCATCGGTTTCAGCATATACTCTTCTCCCTCCTCAGGAGTGGTGATGGGACGGAAAGAGTCCTTGCCATAATGAGCATAGTGGCCACTGGTCACATAAAGATTCTTAGAGCCAATATGCGGAGTGATAACCTCCTGATAGCCAAAACGTTTCTGCACCTTGCGCAGATGGTCCTGCAGACGCAGACGAAGCTCTGTTCCTTTGGGCAGCCAGATGGGCAGTCCTTTACCCACACGCTCGGAGAACATGAATAGTTCCATCTCCTTACCTATCTTGCGGTGGTCACGTTTCTTAGCTTCCTCCAGCATCACAAGATACTCATCGAGCATCTTCTTCTTGGGGAACGAGATACCATAAAGACGCTGCATCTGCTCACGAGTAGCATCGCCACGCCAGAAAGCACCTGCAACTGAAGTCAGTTTGAGGGCTTTGATAGCGCCTGTAGAAACAAGGTGCGGACCACGACATAGGTCAGTGAAATTACCTTGTGTATATGTAGAGATAGTACCATCTTCCAAATCGAGGTCAATATGCTCGCACTTGTACTCCTGCCCATCAGCCTTGAACTCCTTCAAAGCATCAGCTTTAGCTACATCGCGGCGCACCACCGGCTCGTCTTTTTTTGCCAGTTCGCGCATTTTGTCCTCAATCTTTGCAAAATCGGACTCTTTTATAGCCTCACCATTGGGCAAAAGCACATCATAGAAGAATCCATTTTCAATAGCAGGACCAAAACCGAACTGAATGCCGGGATACAACTCTTTAAGAGCTTCAGCCAGAAGGTGTGCACTAGTGTGCCAGAAGGTGTGTTTTCCCTCATCATCGCTAAACTTGTAAAGTGCGATGGTAGCATCCTCATTGATTGGACGGTTAAGTTCTACTGTCTCGCCATTCACCCCGCAAGATACAACGTCGCGGGCGAGAGCAGGCGAAATGCTCTCTGCGATTTGATAGCCTGTCACGCCCTGTTCATACGAGCGAACAGATCCGTCAGGAAATGTAATTTTTACCATAACAAATTGATATTATAATTTAATCGGATGCAAAGGTAATACTTTCTTTTCATTTCGCCCACAGAAACTTGCAGAATTTCTCAGATTATTTTAGCCTTCAGCAATTCTCTCTAAATAATAAAAAGCAACTCTCCTCAATACTGCAAATCACTTGCCACTATACTTTTTGATCACGCTATATGCATTATATATGCCCAACTCACCAGCCTTACTCAAATCTTCTATTCCCTCACTCTTATGATTGCTATAGATACGAACAAGTCCACGATTATAGTATGCTTCAGCCAGTTTGGAGTCTAACCTTATGGCAATAGAATAGTCTTCCAGAGCTTTGCTGTATTCCTTACGAAGTGCGTAGAAATTTCCTCTATCGTAGTAGAAATACGCATTTCCTTCACTGAGACGGATAGCCATATTAAAATCATCAACTGCACGAGCAGCCTTCATTTGAGTATTCTGTCCTTGTGAAGCATCGAATTCATTGAGCAAAGTCTGGCATACTGCTCGTTGCCAATAACCTATGGCGGAAGTTGAGTCTATCTGCAAGTAAGCAGTCAAATCGTTGATGGCATCGGCAAAGTTCTGCATCTTGGAATATGCAACAGCACGTTGCAACAGCCATGGAGTGCTTTCGGAAGCAGACTTAGCTGCCATCAGGCCAGCCGTAAGAGTGTCAATGCGCTCAAAACAGGCTGTCGACTCTTCCTCATTCATTCCTTGCTGACCACAAGTGACAAATAATTTTGCAGCTTGTGGATGTTTTCTATTAAAGTCTTCCACTTCGACGATGAACGCCTGATAGCTGTTCACACCATTGTTATAATGGGCGAAATCCATTCCGTACATTGGCATATACTCTGCTTCAACTTTATGATTCTGCACTTTTCCCCTATAAGCACTGCTATACTCATGCTCAACAGTAGTTTCGTCCTCTGTCACCATCTGGTTATACTTCTCCAGATCGATATCACTCTTCTTACGTATTTGCTTTTTCTTCAATCGCGGTTGAATGCCCAAGTGCTTGTTCATCTGTGCCTTGAAGATTCTGAACTCATCGAGTTCCGCCTGCGCAGTCATTCCTAATTTCCGATAGCATCGTGCACGATATTGCAGTCCCGTCCAGAAATTGGGATACATATCGATAACTTTCGAATAATCACGTATTGCTGCACGAGGATTTCCTGTGCGGTCGAGCAGAATCGCACGGTTAAAAAGAGCCATCACATCGTCAGGCTCATGCTGCAGAATATAGTCAAAATCAAGAATGGCACGGTTATCATCTCCAACCTGGACGCGCAACTGCGCACGGTTATAATGGCCGATGAAATTATTCGGATCGAGGTCGAGTGCCTTATCGTAATCAGCCATTGCCCCACGCAGATTATTGATGTTATAGCGCGACAAAGCACGATTGATATAGTTACTCACTACTTTCGGCTTCAAATGTATGGCTTTGCCAAACTGCTGGTCGGCATCTTTCCACTTGTTATCCGACATGCTGATAATACCCCGAACCGACCATGCCTCACCATTATACGGATCTATCTCCAGACTCTTGTCCAACCATTTCGCGCCTTGCACCGTATCTTTTTGCTGCAGATACACTTCTGCCTTAAGCGAATAAGATGGTGCATATTTCTTCCAACGCACAATCATGGAGTCTAAATCATGATGTGCATCATCATAATCCTTGTTCTGTATCCTGCAAAGCACACGGTTATACCACAAGCCCTGATTTGAAGGATCGTATTTAATTGACATGTCATAGTCACCAATTGCATCAGAGAACTTCGACTGGCGTATGCGGCATAGACCTCGAAGCTCGTACAAATTGTTGACATACGGATTGATACGGATGGCCTCGGAACAGTCAGCCTCAGCACCGACATAATCATCTAAGTAGAATTTGGCAACCCCTCTGTAAAACCAAGGCTCATAAAGATATGGCTTTGCAGAAATCACCTGATTAAAATACTGGATGGAAAGCACGTAATCTTCGTAATATAACGCGCTGCGTCCCACCATGATCAGGCGATCGATGTTGAACTGGGCAAAACAAGTGATAAGAGATATGTGATAAGTGATAAGCGCCATTATGACCCTTATTACCCAGTTTGATTTCAATCGAAAGAAAACCTTTTCACTTTCCACTTATCTCTTATCGTTTATTCAATACACTTATTACTTCCTCAATGCGGCCTTGGTCCTGTAACCACAACGATAACGTCCTTGTAATAAAGCACGAAGTTTGCTCTTAATAAGCTGTTTACGAAGCGGTGAGACGCGGTCGACAAACATCTTAGCATCCAAATGGTCGAACTCATGTTGCATCACACGAGCCAAGTATCCTTCCACCCATTCATCGTGCTCATTCAAATCTTCATCCAAATACTGTACATGAATACGTGTTGGACGCGTCACATTCTCATGAATACCAGGCAGACTAAGGCAGCCTTCCTCCATGGTTTCGGTATTTGTCTCATCGTACTCTATGATATGAGGATTGATGAAAGCGTGTTTAAAATCTTTATACTCAGGCAGATCCTCTCCCAACGGAGAAAGGTCGATGACCACCACACGGATGTTCTTGCCAATCTGTGGTCCAGCTAAACCAATACCGTCAGCCTCTGTCATCGTCTCATACATATCTGCGATAAGCTGCTGCAGCCCGGGGTAATCTTTCGGAATATCCTGCGACACCTTACGTAGCACAGGCTGTCCATAAATATAAATAGGTAATATCACTTGTTCTAATTAAGAGTTTAAAATTAAGAGTTATCAAAACGTAAAATAAAAAAACATCAGCGGCGCGAACGCAGATAGTCCTCCAATATAATGGTGGCGCTAATCTCGTCAACTAGCGATTTGTTTTGACGGTCTTTCTTTTTCAACCCGCCATCCAGCATAGCCTGATGCGCTAGCACTGAGGTGAAACGCTCGTCGAAATACTCTATAGGCACCTGAGGCATAGACTTACGCCAACGGTTGACGAACTGCTGCACACGAGCCAGATTCTCACTTGGCTGTCCGTTTGTCTGTCGCGGTTCTCCAATGACAATCCGCTCCACATTTTCACGGGCAACATAGTCCTTCAACCAATCATAGAGTGTAGAAGTAGAAACAGTCGCCAACCCATTGGCTATGATTTGCAATGGGTCGGTGACTGCTAATCCCGTACGTTTCTTACCGTAATCTATTGATAATATTCGCGCCACGCGCTGTTTCCTTATTTTGCGTAAAGCAGCCAAGCACCCTTGTAAGTACCCTGCAACTGGTCACGGCTACGCACAGCGTCGGCTTTATTTACGAATGTTGTAGCTACCACACGATACATGTTCACTCCAGCATTATATACTATCTGAGCATCATATCCAGCGTTTCTTAGTGTCTGCTGCAGGCCTTCTGCATTAGCTTTCAAAGAAAAAGAGCCAACAACTACACTATAATCCTTCAAACCTGAGCCGCTGATAACAGACACATTCTCAGAACGCACATTGGCATTTGCCACATTGCTGGAAGTAGTAGAAGTAGCAGGAACCGTCTGTACGGGAGCCACTACAGCCACGTTCTCGTCGTTGTTTTGGATCATAGCATTCTCTGCCTCTTGAGCCTTTGCTTTTTCATAAGCCTTACGATAAGCACTCTCTTTGCTCTTACAGCTAGTGAAAGCCAACACCATGCACAAACCTGCGCATACAACCATCATTTTTTTCATAATCCTATTCGATTTTATTAGAAATTAAACTGTGATTCACTTTTGATTGTGCGAAGTTACACAAAAACCACCAAAAACAACGAAAAAACGCACATAAAGTTTGTTAAATAAAAGAAATCAGCCGTTTTTAACAAAAAATAGGCTGCAAAATATTGCTATATAAACGTTTTTTACTACTTTTGTAAGATAGAAATCATTGTTTAATCTTTAAAATAAAAAAAAGCGTATGAAGACATTAGGTTATATTGGCGCATTCCTTGGTGGCGCTATTGCCGGTGCAGCTCTTGGCCTGCTCGCAGCTCCTGAAAAAGGTATTGATACTCGTGCAAAGATTGCAGACACTGTTGACGATTTCTGCAAGAAGCACAACATCAAACTCAACCGCAAGGAAATGGACGACCTCGTTGAGGACATCAAGGAGGCTGCTGCCGAAGCTATCGACTAAAACGGGGTGCAGATGTTCTCAAGCGACAGAAATATTGAGACCATTGGGCAACTCGTTGAGGTGCTGAAACATTACATCGGGCTTCAAAGTGAATATGTGAAGCTCGATGTAATTGAGAAAATTGTGCGCTTGACTACGGCGCTCATCATGGCGGCCGTGCTTTTTTTGCTGGTCATCATCACCATGATTTACTTCTCATTCGCAGTCGCTTATGCCCTTGCCCCATTAATTGGCAGTGGCTGGGCTTTCTGTATTGTGGCAGTGTTCTATCTGCTGATACTTATTTTGTTCATTTTGTTCAGAAAGCGATGGGTGGAGCGTCCGCTTGTCAGATTTCTGGCCAGCCTGCTAATGGAGAAATAATACCATGAACATAGAAAAGCCATTACCCCCTCCAGAACAACAGGAGTTGATATTCAACTCATTGATGGCCATTCAAAACAGAAAAGAACAGTTGCGCCAGCAAATCCAACACGACGATGCTGAAATCCGTGTCCTTTGGAGAGGTCTATTCAAGAAACCGGACACATCGACCACGGGCTTGCGCATGAGCAGTTTGATGAGTACAGGTGCGGGTGTGCTCGATGGCCTGATTCTTGGCTGGAAACTCTATCGCAAATACAAAGGTTTTAGGAAAAAGTAATCTATTTTTTCGTGACAGATTCTATTTTCAGAGTTGTAAGTCATGAATCCGTATTTGCCTTCAGTTGCGCAAATCATTTGATTGATTTTCGGCTGAAGGCAATCTATTTATGCCTGCTTTACAGAAAGAAGCTTTTCAAGAATCATTAATTAGAATAGTCGTAGAATGCTGTTCGCTGTTCTGGAAAGCTTTTCTAATACTATAGAGGACTACTCTGTAATTGCAGAAGGCTGCTCTATAATTGCAGAAGGCTGCTCCAGAACTCCAAAGGCTATTTACACATAGAACACCTGTCCGTCATAGGATAATTCTATGTCGTCCGGCAACATGGCATTCACCTTGTCGTACAGACCAATATGGTGGCTCGGGTGGATGAGATAAGCATGCTTTGCCCCTACCCTGCGCACAAACTGAATGGCCTCATCGACAGTCTGATGAGAATGATGCTGAGGCTCAAACCGCAAAGCGTTGACAACCATTGTCCTCACTCCCTCCAAATAGGGGAACTCGCCATCGTCGATGGTCTTCATATCAGTGATGTAGGCAAAATCTCCAATCCGATAGCCTAAGATTGGAAGTGCATGGTGCATGACCTGAACAGGCATCACCTCAATATCGCCAATGCGGAACGGCTCGTGAGGACGGGCAACATGAAGATTCAGTCGGGGAACGCCAGGATAAAGATG
This sequence comes from Prevotella sp., assembly GCA_016291595.1. Taxonomy (GTDB): domain Bacteria; phylum Bacteroidota; class Bacteroidia; order Bacteroidales; family Bacteroidaceae; genus Prevotella. The sequence goes on along the minus strand of JAEEXN010000022.1, from coordinate 13,331 downwards.
CTCGGTGAAACAATAAGGCATCGTGATTTTTAGCCCGTCCATTGTGCTTTGGTCTGCATAAATATTGATGTCGCCAAACACACAAAAGGGGCGCAAATCGTCTATGCCACTTACGTGATCGTAGTGAATATGAGTCAACAGTATGCCGTCGAAACGCTGAAAAGGCAAAGGAAGTACCTGCTGGCGGAAATCAGGACCGCAATCTATCAGCACCCGAGTAGTCTCTGTTTCCAGTAGAGCAGAGCAACGTGTACGTTTGTCACGCGGATTCTCGCTCCGACAAACCTCACACTGACACCCAATGCTCGGCACGCCGCCCGAAGTTCCTGTTCCTAATAGTGTAACTTTCATCTGATATTCACTTCCGGATTAATCTCAACTCCAAATCGCTCTTTCACCTGCTGGCGGATGGTCTCACACAAACGGACTATCTCGTCGCCGGTAGCACCACCTCGGTTCACCAGCACCAAGGCCTGCTTGTCGTGCACGCCTGCCCTGCCAAGAGATTTCCCTTTCCATCCACATTGGTCAATCATCCATCCGGCGGGAATTTTCTCGTGTTGCTCATCCACCATGTAATGCGGCATATTTGGGTATAGAGCAGCTAATTCTTCGTATTTTTCCTTAGCCACAACTGGATTCATGAAAAAACTGCCTGCATTACCCTCTACCTTCGGATCGGGTAACTTCGCATTCCGAATACGAATGATACACTCGCGCAACTGTGCTGCAGTAGGAATACCAATACCCTGTTTCTCCAACTCAGATCGTATATTCCCATAATCCAGTTTAGGACTGTATTGTTTTTTCAGCCTGTAAGTGACGTAAGTAATCATAAAACGGTCGCGCCACTCATGCTTGAACTTACTTTGCCGATAGCCATACTCACACTCAGCATTGCTCATCTCACAATTCTTGCCCGTGGAGATCTCGACAGCCTCAACCTTCTCAATCAGGTCCTTAGCCTCAGCACCGTATGCACCTATGTTCTGAACGGCACTTGCGCCTACCTCACCAGGAATCAATGACAAATTCTCGGTTCCATACCAGTGATTCTCGACACACAAAGCAACCACATCATCCCATATCTCTCCACTTCCACAACGCAAGAGAACGTCATCACCACAGTCTTCAACCTCATACCCTTTGATAGCGGAATGCAAAACAGTTCCTTTATAATCGCCGGTCAGTAACAAATTACTTCCGCCTCCCAATAAAAGTAACGGACGGTCTGCATCGGTCAATGAGCCCACAACTTGCTGTAATTCCTCTACAGTGCTGAATTCTATAAAACGCCTGCACTTGGCTTCAATGCCAAATGTATTATAGCATAGCAAGCTGAAATCTTGTCGGTCTACTATCATGGTCGAAAGATTAATACGTCAAGTGGTAAACTTCACCAACTTCCATTTACCGCCAATCATCTGGAATGTCATCTCGGTCTCATAGCCATTGGCTATACCGCGCGTAACAAAAATTTTGGTGTTGCTGCCAGATGAAATTCTACCATATTCAATATTATAAATAAATCCTGATGGTATCAAACCCGGTTTGAACGATGGCCATTGCTCGGGATAAATCTCGCCCGTCATCGTATTAAAATCATCATCCGGATCGGGAGCCGTAAACTCAACTGTGTTGTTCATGCTCTCCACCTGAAATTTCTCATCAGACGAGAAGCGCTGGTAGAACTTCAAGAAAGAGGCGTGAATGCTCTTGTCCAAAGTTCCTTCCTTCATCGAGCGCATCATCCACATACCCGTGCTGCGGTCGAAAAAGTACTGTTGCACCCGACCGTTGTCAAGGTAAATCTTCTCGATAACCGCTTTGCTGACAGTAGTGTCTTTCATCAGTTCCATCTCGTCACGGTTATTGAAAATAATGGTATAGTAATCCTGATCCATGAAGAAATGCTCAATCTTCCATTGGTTTCTATTCACTGTCTGGCTTTTACCATCCTTCTCTACAGTCAGCGGGAAGGCGATACGCTGCAGCTGCAAGCCCCGGTTGGATGCGAAATTGAACATAAAATCGTCGAACAACTCATCAGCTCCTTTCGGCATGGTAGCACTAGCCGCAAGCAGCTCCAATGAGTCTACAGAGGCAGTGTCCTCACCTACGAATTCCGTGTCCATAGGATTTGACGCAGCCTTCTTATCCGTACAGCTTGTCGTTGTAAAAAACATCGCAAACAGACAGGCTACAATCACAAATACCACTCTCTTTTTCATTTGGTAGTTCTCAAATTTGCGCAAAATTACACATTTATTTTCAAACTATGCCCGTTTTTGCCATAAAAATATTACCTTTGCAGCAGTTTTTTTGAAAATTAGGATTATGATACTTGATAAAATAGAACAACTGTTGAAAGAAGTCAGTGAACTCACGGCCTCTAACGCTGAGGAGATTGAGGCTTTGCGACTGAAATATCTGAGCAAAAAAGGTGAGATCAATGCCCTTATGCAAGACTTCCGCAATGTGGCTGCCGACCAGAAAAAGACTGTAGGTATCCGTATTAACGAGCTGAAACAGATGGCATTCGACAAGATTAACAGTCTGCGCGACAATCTGGAAACGGCAGAGGTGCAGAGCGATAATATCGACCTAACCCGTTCGGCTTATCCCATTGAATTGGGAACACGTCACCCATTGACCATCGTAAAAAATGAGATTATCGACATTTTCTCGCGCATGGGTTTTGTATTAGCTGATGGACCAGAGGTGGAAGACGACATGCACGTGTTTACAAAGATGAACTTTGCCGCCGACCATCCTGCCCGTGACATGCAGGACACTTTCTTTGTGAGCCAGCATCCTAACGATGTGACCAAGAACATGATTCTGCGCTCCCATACTTCGAGCGTTCAGGCACGTGTGATGGAAACACAACAGCCTCCTATTCGTGTTATCTGTCCCGGCCGAGTATACCGTAACGAGGCCATCACTGCCCGTGCGCACTGTTTCTTCCATCAGGTGGAAGGTTTGTATATCGACAAGAATGTGTCGTTCACCGACCTCAAGCAAGTCCTACTTTCATTTGCCCGTGAGATGTTCGGACCAGATACAAAGATACGTCTTCGCCCCTCATATTTCCCATTCACAGAGCCCAGTGCAGAAATGGATATATCCTGTTTCATCTGCGGCGGCGAGGGATGCGGTTTCTGTAAGCATACCGGTTGGGTGGAAATCCTCGGATGCGGAATGGTAGACCCGAATGTTCTTGAGCTTTGCGGTATTGACAGTAAGGTCTACAGCGGCTATGCCTTCGGAATGGGTGTTGAGCGAATCGCTAATCTGAAGTATCGTGTCAACGACCTACGACTTTTCTCTGAAAACGATACGCGTTTCCTCGAAGAGTTCGAAGCAGCCAACTGATGGACAAGTTATGGAACCATAATTATATAAAGGTGATGACAGCAAATTTCGCGCTGTTCTTCGCCTTTTATATTTTAACGCCCTTGCTGCCACTCTACTTGAGCGAGAACTTTCACGCCACCAAGGATGTTATCGGTCTGGTTCTGTCTGGATATACTATTACTGCCCTGTTGTTCCGCCCGTTTAGCGGATATGTTGTCGACACATTTTCCCGCAAAACAGTGTTGATGGTCTGCTATGCTGCATTCGCCATCTTCTTTGCAGGTTATCTGGCTGCTGGTACCTTATTATTATTCACTATCGTGCGAACGCTTCACGGCGGTCCGTTCGGCGCGCTTACCGTCGCTAACAGCACCGTGGCCATCGATGTGCTTCCATCAAGCCGCCGTAACGAAGGTATTGGCTACTACGGTCTTAGCAACAATCTCGCTATGGCCATCGCCCCCACCATCGGCATATTCATATATCGTTGGTCGCATAGCTTCGAGCTGTTGTTCTGGTTGGCATTCATTATTGCTATGCTGGGAATGGCAGTCGACGCGACTGTGAAGGTGACAAAAGCTCCCATTGCCACTCCACGAAAGAAACTCTCATTCGACCGTTTCTTTCTAACGAAAGGCTGGCTCCTCGGCTTCAACATGGTGTTTTTCGGTTTCTGCTTTGGTGTGTTGAGCAATTATCTGGCCATCTATAGCAAAGAGCAATTAGGGATTACAGGCGGTACCGGCACCTATTTTATGCTCTGTTCTATCGGACTGATTCTATCGCGACTGCAAGGCGGCAGCGCATTACGTAAAGGCAGACTCACCCATAATGCAGCAGAAGGAATGGTTATCTCACTCGTGGGCTACACCATATTCATTCTTATGCCTACAATAGGGGCCTTCGTTCCCCAAAGCTCACCAGTCACGACTCAGCACCTGACGCTTTTTGGCTATTACGGTTCGGCATTACTCATTGGACTCGGAAACGGTCATATGTGGCCCGCTTTCCAGAATATGATGATCAATTTGGCACAACACAATCAGCGTGGCACAGCCAATTCCACCATTCTCATCTCGTGGGACATAGGCATGGGCTTAGGCATTCTTGTCGGGGGGGTAGTGGCAGAGCATCTTGGTTATCATGCCGCCTTCTGGGTGGTTGCCGTGGCTAATGCCATTGGTGTCGGATTATTCTTTTTGCACACTCGCCAGTTCTTTATCAACAGAAGGATTACCCTCGAAGTGAAATGAAGTATAAACTCCTCTAAACTCTTACCCCCATATGAACGCTATCATCATTGGAGCCTCGTCAGGCATAGGACATGAAACAGCCCGATTATTCTTACATCGTGGCTGGCATTGTGGTATCGCCGCTCGCCGTACTGACCTGCTGAAACAGCTTAAAAGCGAGTACCCGGAACTTGTTGAGGTTGAAACCATCGACATTACATCTGCCGATGCTCCTGAACGCCTCCTGCGCCTCATAGACCGATTGGGCGGAGTTGACCTGTATTTTCATGCTTCGGGAATTGGAAAGCAAAACAGACTGTTGGAGACGGAAATCGAAATGCGCACTGTAGATACCAACGCCATGGGGTTTACTCGTATGATCGACACAGTGTTCCAATATATGGCAAATCACGGTGGCGGTCATATTGCGGCAATCTCTTCTATAGCTGGTACGAAAGGACTGGGACCTGCCCCATCTTACTCAGCTACCAAAGCTTTCCAGAACACTTATCTGCAAGCTTTGGAACAGCTTGCTAATTCCCGAAAACTGAATATCCGTTTTACCGACATCAGACCAGGCTTTGTAGACACGCCATTGCTAAACGACGGAAACCGCTATCCGCTGATGCTGAAACCTCAGAACGTGGCGAAAGAGATTGTGGATTCTATCGAGAAACGCCGTCACATACGCATCATTGATTGGCGCTGGCGCATTATTACCGGCTTATGGCACTACATTCCAGGATGGGTTTGGAGAAGATTAAAACTGTAAAAAGTTTATATCCTCTTATATTATTCATTGCTTTTTCATTGCTCATGATTCACTTATGAGCCTTCACACATCATCGATGATTCATGAGTTTTCAAAATAATCCATGAAAACGTTTGTTTGTGTCATTCTTTTTTACTACCTTTGCCGCCAACCAAAAACATTACTATGGATAAGAAACACTTTAATGTTGTAGCTGCCGTCATCAGAAAAGACGACAAAATCCTTTGTATGCAGCGATGCCGCTCGCATCATTCCTATATTTCCGAGCACTGGGAGTTCCCTGGCGGTCAGGTAGAAGAAGGCGAGAGTCACCATGAGACTCTCATCCGCGAGATTAAAGAAGAAATGGATTGGGATATTTACGTCGGCCAAAGATTAGGCACCATAGACTATGAGTATCCCGATTTCAGTATCACGCTTACAGCTTATGAGTGCATGGCCCGCGATGAGAATTTCAAACTGCTGGAACATCTCGACTATCAATGGATGGAGCGTAAGGATCTTTTGTCGCTCAACTGGACAGAAGCCGACAAGGAACTAATACTTTCTGTCGCTGCTGGACGCGAGCGCCACGATAACATCAGTTACCGATAAAGCGTACACGTTCCTCCATCGCTCTGACAGTATTTTCGTAACAACTGCTGAATAAATTCCGCATTGGCCAGCACCTGTTGCTCGTTACCATCATACCCGTTGATAAGTGTCAGAAGATGAGTGGTTCCTATTTCTATCTTCGTACGCTCATTATCGCTGGTGGGAGTCCCTACCCCGCCATCTTTATCACGATAGACAGGCAGGCCTTCGATGTTGATCATTCCTCGACCGATGCCCTCATAGGGTTCACCAGCGCGACCGACACCCAGAGTCAGTGTATCTCCGACAAACTTATCCGCGTCAAAACCGCCAATACTGTAACCGTACTTGATACTAGCCAGATTAATAAGATCGACCAATGTGTCTATCTGATACAACTCTTTCCCCTGTAACATACGTCGTATCAGCGCTTCGGCAGCAGGACGGTAACGCGAGGGATCCTTACCGCAAGCCTTATAGACACTACGCGTAGCGGCTATTCCAGGAATACGCTCTTTAATCAGAGTGGTGTCTAGTTCCATCCGATACTGCTCACCTAGCGCATGAATCTCTTCCCACAACGGCGCACAAAACGGTGAGTTGACAACCTTTGCCTCAACAGCAGCACCCACAAACCGCGGGCAGACTTGCTCTATCTCTTTCGACACAATAATTTGAATCATAGCTGCAAAGGTAATGAAAACGTTAGACAATGCCAAACTGCAACCGTAGTTTTTCTGAAGGATAGTCTATTTCAATGTGTTTTACACTCTTTCCAGGAATTTGGAATCTTGTTTTTATAAACTAAAAATTCTTCAACAAGAACTTTAGAGAATTGATAGATGCTCTATCATACTTCCCTAAACTGAATCGTTTACATTATTCGGGCATTTCTGAGGGTCTAAGCAATGCCTGCAAGAGGTACCATCTGTCATTAATGAAGGTACAAACAGACACAAATTGGAAACTATCACTGGAGTGAGAGGATGCTTTCACTGGAGTGAGAGGAAGCTATCACTGTAGTGAAAGGATGCTTTCACTGGAGTGAGAGAGTTCAAAGAATGTTAATCAACGGTTGGAAATACCTTTGAACTAATAAATACAATGACGTTATTCCCATTTGCAAAGATACATTTTTTCTGTGGAAAAACAATGGTTTTCTGAAAAAAAACAACCTGCCGGAATGATTCTCGAAAAAATAAACTATCTTTGCATGAAAGAAACAAAACCATGACAGACGAACAAAAACTACAGATGGAACAGCTGGTGGAACAGCTGAACCTGGCTTCGGAGGCATATTATAGTGGTAAGGGCGAAATCATGACCGACTTCGAGTGGGATGCCTTGTTCGACAAACTGAAGCAGCTGGAGTCGGAGACAGGTGTAACATTACCTGACAGCCCGACACAAAACGTAAGCGACGGTGCCATCACTGGGCAAAAAGAGGAACATGAGTATGCGGCTCTCTCATTGGCAAAGACCAAACAGGCTGCCGACTTGGTAAAGTGGGCAGAGGGCAAGCCGATATGGATTTCCTGGAAACTGGACGGATTGACGCTGGTGGTGACTTACGACAATGGACGGCTTACAAAAGTAGTAACACGCGGCAATGGACATATCGGCACCAACATTACGCATTTGGCAACTGCTATCAACGGTATTCCGCAGAGAATCAAGACGGAAGGACATGTGGTCATTCGAGGCGAAGCCGTTATTTCGTATGATGACTTTGAGCGTTTTCTGATGGAGACCGACGAAGACTATGCCAACCCACGAAATCTTGCCTCTGGCTCGCTGACGCTGAAAGATGTGAACGAGGTCCGACAGAGACATCTTCAGTGGATACCGTTTACGCTTGTTCATTCCGATGAGAATATTCCTTCGTGGGGCGACCGTATGGAGTGGCTTTCCTCAATGGGGTTCAACACAGTGGAGCGAGAGTTTATCGAACACCCCACTATTGAGGCTGTAGAAGCGTCTATTGAAAGGTTCACGTTGCGGGTGACGGGACAGACTTCGCTAGGTCAGAACCCAGAACTCTCAGCACTCAAATCTCAACTCAAGAAGAATCCCTTTCCCGTTGACGGACTTGTTATTACCTACGATGACACCGAATTTGCGGCAACAGGCAGTGTGACAGGTCATCATGCCACCCGCGCCGGTCTAGCCTTCAAGTGGCAGGATGAGACCGCCGACACTGAACTTGAGCATATTGAATGGTCTTGTGCGGCCTCTACCATCTCTCCAGTTGCGGTATTCCGACCCGTTGAACTGGAGGGAACTACAGTAAAGCGCGCCTCACTTTGTAACATCAGCGAATGTGAGCGGCTGGGCATTGGTGGTACTGGAACAGCTATCTCAGTCATCAAGGCCAACAAGATTATTCCAAAGGTAGTTAAGGTTCTGCACAAGGAAGGCATACTGGAAATTCCCGAGATTTGTCCAGTATGTGGTTCACCAACAGAGATTAAGGTTAGTGAAAACAGTGCGACGCGCACTTTGCATTGTACCAATGCTTCCTGTCCTGCCAAGCAACTGAAGAAATTCACCCGTTTTGTATCGAAAGAAGGCATGAATATCGACGGCATCTCTGAACAGACGCTTGCGAGATTTATCAATACGGGATGGATTAGTGAATATGCCGATATTTACAAGCTTCGTAACCATATTCACGAAATTTCATCGCTGGAGGGTTTTGGAGAGAAATCTGCCTCGAACATGATACGGTCGATTGAGAAATCGCGCGACGTTGAGGCTCAGCGCTTATTATATGCGTTGACTATTCCAATGTGCGGCATTGACGTGTGTAAGCGTTTGCTGTCAGCCTATCCGCTTGAGGAACTGATAGGACTTGTCACAAGTTCAGAGCAACAAGTACAGAGTGATGATGCCCAACGTGCCACACTAGAATCCGATGGTAATCAAAACACTCAACTTTCAAAGCTCAGTTCCCAACTCGAATTGATACCCGGCATTGGCCCTGAGAAATCTGCATCGTTTGTAGGATGGTTCAGCGATGATGATAACAAAGGCATTGTAGAGAGACTATTAAAAGAGGTACGCGTGAGCCAGACTCCGCCTCAGAAGTCCGGAGCGAGATGCGAGGGACTGACATTCGTCATCACAGGTGACGTGCATCATTTCAAGAACCGTAATGAGCTGAAAAGCTATATCGAATCACAAGGCGGACGTGTGGCTGGCAGTGTGAGTGGTTCGACCAGCTACTTAATAAACAATGATGTAAACTCAACCTCCGGCAAGAATAAAAAAGCGAAGGAACTGGGCATTGGTATCATCTCGGAAGATGAGTTTATCAGCCAGTTCGGCAGTACCGCTCCTCAACCTTCAGAGGGAAGTCTCTTTTAACGACATGAATCCTGTATATTTATGTAAACGGTTGTAAAATTTATCAATATTTTGGCAAAACACTTTGTCAATAGCAAAAAAATTAGTTACTTTGCACTCGAATTAAAAGAAACATCAACAAAAAGAACGATTATGAAAAGATTTTTCTTAGCTATTCTGACAGCCCTTTTGGCTGCTCCATCGTTCGCACAGTTCAGCAGCGGTGGTTTTGATTTGAGTAAAGAAAACCTATACTATGGTGTTCGCATTGGTATGACATCGGCCTCGCTGAGCGGCGACGGTCTTGATTCCGACTCGAAAGTGGGCATGACCCTGGCAGGTATCCTCGGTTTGCGTGTTTCTCAGAGCACCCCATTATTCCTTGAGAGTGGTCTGTACTACACCGAGCGCGGTGCCAAGAATGTGGGTTACAACAACCTTGAGATTCCCCTCCTTATTAAATACGGCTTCAAAGCCAGTGACCAAATTGCTGTGCTGCCGTTCATCGGGCCCTACTTCGCTCAAGCTATCAGTGGAAAGACAAAGATTGATGGGGTGAAGGTCGGCACATTCGATGAGAAAAAATGGATGGGACTGAACCGGTTCAACATGGGATTCAAAATTGGTTGCGGCGCTGAATACAACAAGCTTTATCTGGAATTAGGCTACCAGTTTGGTGTCAACAACGTCTCAAAGGCCGATGAGCTTGACGGCATTCACAGTAACGCATTCTTCGCTAACTTCGGAGTCAATTTCTAAGCGATGAGGAAGTTCATTCTGACAATAATCATGATGGTATCTTCTCTGAGTACTTTCGCTCAGAAAGATACCATTTTTATTACCCGTGTTGACACGGTATACATCACCAAAACCGACACCATTTACTTGACAAAAGAACAAGCGGCTGAACGTACGATGATACAGATGAACTACAATTTGGCCAAAGTTCCTTACATAGAGGCTCACAACTATTTTTTCCGCAATGACGCAAAGATTCCTTCTGGTCCAATTATCTCTGACGCAAAAACCTTTAACAGCCTATTTGGCATGGCCAGAACGATGGGAGAGAATGGGAAGCCTACAGAGATTGACTTCGACAATCAGTTTGTGATTGCCATCGTACTACCTCCTACAGACATCGACACAAAGATAGAGCCAAATAAACTGACCGTCGACAACCAGCGTATGGACTTCAAATACACTATTATGAAAGGCCGTAAGATGACTAGCATGATGCAGCCCATTTTGGTTTTGGTCGTTGACAACAAATACAAGCGGAATTATTTCCAGTCGAGTGCAACAACTCGTCATGACACATCGGAGGACGGAGACTACCCGTTGATTATGGAAATTAATCCAGATGATTATAAAAACCAGAAAAAAACACTGGAAGAATTAGAAGAGAACCAATAAAGAAAACAAACATACCCAGAAATCATGAAGAGAAAACTCAACAAAGTGCTCGTATTGGGTTCGGGCGCATTGAAAATCGGACAAGCAGGAGAATTCGACTACTCTGGTTCGCAGGCATTAAAAGCCCTGCGTGAGGAAGGTATCTCAAGTGTACTTGTCAACCCGAACATTGCCACCATTCAGACCTCTGAAGGCATAGCGGACAAAGTGTATTTCCAGCCTGTAACAACGCATTTCGTTACAGAAATCATCAAAAAGGAACGCCCAGACGGCATACTTCTTGCCTTTGGCGGACAGACAGCTTTGAACTGCGGTACAGAGCTTTATCAGAACGGTACATTAAAACAATACGGTGTAGAAGTGCTCGGCACCAGCGTTGAGGCCATTATGAACACTGAGGATCGCGACCTGTTTGTTAAGAAGCTTGATGAGATAGATCTGAAGACTCCTATCAGCCATGCTGTTGAGAACATGGACGATGCACTGATGGCTGCCCGCGGAATTGGTTTCCCCATCATGATCCGTTCGGCATATGCTCTTGGGGGTCTCGGAAGTGGTATTTGTCCTGACGAAAAGGCATTCATTGAACTAGCAGAAAGTGCTTTTACGTTCGCTCCACAGATTCTTGTCGAAGAGAGCCTGAAAGGTTGGAAGGAGATTGAGTTTGAGTGCATCCGCGATGCAAATGACCATTGCTTTACCGTAGCATCCATGGAGAACTTCGACCCGCTGGGTATTCACACGGGCGAGAGTATCGTTGTTGCTCCAACTTGCTCACTTACTGAGGAGCAGGTGAAGATGCTGCAAGAGATTACCATCCGTTGCGTACGTCACCTGAACATTGTTGGTGAGTGTAATATACAATTTGCCTTCAACGCACAGACCAATGACTACCGTATCATTGAGATCAACGCACGTCTGAGCCGCTCGTCTGCTCTTGCTTCTAAGGCAACAGGATATCCACTTGCTTTTGTAGCAGCTAAGATTGCATTGGGATACACACTTGACCAAATTGGCGAGATGGGAACACCCAACTCGGCTTATGTGGCTCCTCAACTCGACTATATGATCTGCAAGATTCCTCGTTGGGACCTCACCAAGTTTGCAGGCGTAAGCCGTCAGATTGGTTCGAGCATGAAATCGGTGGGCGAAATCATGTCTATCGGTCGCTCTTTCGAGGAGATGATTCAGAAAGGACTGCGCATGATCGGACAAGGTATGCACGGATTTGTCGGAAACGACCACACCAAATTCGACGATTTGGAAGATGCATTGCAGAATCCTACCGATTTGCGTATTTTCGCCATTGCTCAGGCTTTGGAGGAAGGATATACTATCGAGCGTATCGAGGAACTAACCAAGATAGACATCTGGTTCATCAAGCGATTGAAGAGAATCGTTGACCTCAAGCATCAGCTGATGTCGTATAACAAGATGGAGGAGTTGCCCGACGAGTTCTTATGCGAGGTGAAAGCCGCAGGCTTTTCTGACTTCCAGATTGCCCGTTTCGTGCTGAAACCCGGTAATGTGAATATGGAGAAAGAAAACCTTGAGGTTCGCCGTTATCGCAAGGAAAGAGGTATTGTTCCTTCAGTAAAACGCATCAATACGGTTGCCAGCGAACATCCAGAGCTGACCAACTATCTTTACTTCACATATACCCACACACCTGCCTTCCAGGACAATTTCACTCTCCAGACAGATCAGCCAAGTCCAGCTTATCGTCCCAAGCACGATATTGATTACTACAAGAATGAGAAATCAGTGATAGTATTGGGGTCTGGCGCTTACCGCATTGGTTCAAGCGTAGAGTTCGACTGGTGTTCTGTAAATGCCATCAATACTGCGCGTAAGTTGGGATATAAGTCCATCATGATCAACTATAACCCAGAGACCGTCTCTACCGACTACGACATGTGCGACCGTCTATATTTTGATGAGCTTTCGTTAGAGCGAGTTCTTGATGTCATTGATTTGGAACAGCCACGTGGCGTTATTGTCAGTGTGGGCGGACAGATACCCAACAACCTGGCCATGAAATTGTATCGTCAGGGAGTACCCGTCTTAGGTACGTCACCCGTTGACATCGACCGTGCAGAAAACCGCGACAAGTTCTCTGCCATGCTTGACAAGCTGGGTATTGACCAGCCCGCATGGCGTGCACTGACTTCATTCGAAGACATTAAGGAGTTCGTTAGCGAAGTGGGGTATCCCGTTTTGGTACGTCCTTCCTATGTGCTTTCGGGTGCAGCCATGAACGTATGCTACGACGATGAGGAGTTACATCGTTTCCTGAATATGGCTACTGAAGTTTCGAAAGAGTTTCCCGTGGTGGTTTCTCAGTTCATGCAAGACACAAAAGAGATTGAGTTCGACGCTGTTGCCGACAAGGGAGAAGTAGTGGAATACGCAATTTCTGAGCACATCGAATATGCTGGAGTACACTCTGGTGATGCTACGATGGTGTTCCCTGCTCAGCATATTTACTTCTCTACCATCCGCCAGATTAAGAAAATATCGCGTAAAATAGCCAAAGAACTCAACATCAGCGGTCCGTTCAACATTCAGTTCCTGGCCAAGAACCGCGAGGTGAAAGTCAATGAGTGTAATCTCCGCGCCAGTCGTTCGTTCCCATTCGT
>JAEEXN010000021.1 GCA_016291595.1 Prevotella sp. | reverse complement strand
TTTTACTCAGTACGACTGGGCCGGCGACGGTGAGGTGGACCAGGTGTTTGTGGTTTATGCAGGTATTGGCGAGGCTCAGAATACAACAGAAAAGAATACCATTTGGCCTCATATGTGGGCCTTAAAAGAGGCTTATGGCGAGACACTGACGATTGATGGTGTTACAGTGAACACTTATGCATGTGGACCGGAGCTGAGTACCGGTGATTATATCGATGGAATCGGCACTTTCTGCCATGAGTTCTCGCATTGTATGGGGTTCCCTGACCTTTACGATACAAGATACAACGGCGACAATTTCGGTATGGGCAGTTGGAGTCTGATGGACTATGGTAGCTACAACGGCGACTCGTTTGTACCCTGCGGGTATACCAGTTACGAGCGTATGGTGTGTGGCTGGAAGATGCCTGTCGAGTTGACCGAGGAGACACTGGTGGAGTCTATGGCCCCAATTAACGATGGTGGAAATACTTATATCATTTATAATGGCGGGAACCAGGACGAGTATTATCTGTTGGAAAACCGCCAGCTGATAGGTTGGGACCGTGAGTTGCCCGGTCATGGTCTGCTAGTGCTTCATGTAGACTACGATGCCAATGCGTGGTACGAGAATACCGTGAACAACGACCCAGATCGTCAGCGATGCACTATTATCCATGCTGATAACAAAGATGGTTGGTATGATGAGATTCGCGACCCATATCCCTATAATGGAAACGACAGTTTGACAAATCTGTCCACCCCTGCCGCTAAAGTCTATAATGCCAATAGCGACGGTACCTACTATCTGAACCGTGGTATTCGCGATATTAAGGAGAGCAGTGATGGTCTTATCTCGTTCAGAATGACAATCGACCCATCGGTTCCTGGCGATACGCCGATAATTCCGACGGGAGATATACTTTTCTATGAGTCGTTCAATAAATGTAATGGTAAAGGTGGAAACGATGGTGTATGGAATAATATTACCTCTTATCCAAAAATTGTCACTGATATAGAGGGCTGGTATTCTGAAAGAAGTGGTAGCGGAAATCAATGCGCTCGTATAGGATCAGGAAATGCCTTTGGACTTATCACTACTCCACTCATCAACATTACAGACGAAAGCACACTCACTTTCAAGGCTGCTCCCTGGGGAGATGAAAACAACTTTATGCGCGTTGAATTGGCTGACGGCTATACAGGAGTGACACTCTCAGAAGAAGTATTCGACACGATGGCGAAAAAACAGTGGAACGAGTATACTGTCACATGTACTGGTTCCGGCCAAATCAAGCTCATCTTCTGGTCTAATCAGAACCGTTTCTTCCTCGATGAGGTGATGATAGTGCGCAAGAGCGGTGGTGAAACAGCAATTAAGGAACTGAAAGCTGTGAGCGGGAAACGGCAGCCGAATGGCATTTACCGTCTCGATGGTCGCTATGTAGGCACAGATTTCAATGTCCTTCAGCCGGGAATCTATATTGTTAACGGCAGAAAAGTCGTTAGATAAGTTGATGAGAGAAGTGTGAAGAACGATGTGTCAGGTCATGCCATATCGGAATTCTCACTTCGCTTATCCTGCTTTTTTATTTGGCTAATACCTGTTTGCACATCTTTACAGATATTACAAACCACGCTGCAAACGCCATGCGGAGCAACAATGGGCACTCTACTGGGAACGAAACCATCAGAAAAGCCAACTGAGCATGTAGCAAATGCCATGTCTGGCGGTTGTCGATCTGTCTTTCAAGCACTGTAGAGTAATACAGACTGAGTTTTCCAATAAGTCCGTTCTTCCCGTTTATTTGTTCTAACGTGTTGCAGAGTGCTGCTTTGAGAGCGTAGAAAATGCTCATCAACAAAGCTGAGAAGTGTCTGGTCTCAGCAACATTCATCGTGATTGTCATATTTTTATTCATTATGCTATGTTTTTTGTTTCTGAGTGCAAAATAAAGACAGTTTTGTGCACAATAAGTTCACGTTTTGTCCGTTCTATGTTAAAAATACCGGATTTTAAAACTCTTTAACAAAGCAAATATGCTTGCAAGCCATTACTATAAGGGCAAGATAGAGGCGGGATGCGATGAGGCTGGACGCGGTTGTTTGGCCGGAAGTGTCTATGCTGCAGCTGTCATCTTCCCAGAGGATTACCAAAATGACGAGTTAAACGACTCGAAACAGTTAACTGATAAGAAACGCCATCAGCTGAGAACGATTATTGAGCGCGACGCCATTGCATGGGCTGTAGGCATTGTTACGCCTCAAGAGATTGACAAAATAAACATCCTGAACGCGAGTTTTCTGGCCATGCACCGTGCTCTCGACCAACTGAGTGTGCGTCCCGAGGCCATTATCATCGATGGAAACCGTTTCAAACCGTATTACAATCTTTTATCGCTTCCGAGTGAGCATCCGTCACCCGTTCCTCATACATGTATAGTGAAAGGCGATGGTAAGTATTTGTCTATTGCAGCCGCCAGTATCCTTGCCAAGACGTACCGTGACGATTATATGGACCTCTTGGCAGAGGATTATCCCCAATACGATTGGAAAAGCAACAAGGGCTATCCTACCCGTAAGCATCGCGAGGCGATTAAACAGTATGGTGTGACGCCTTATCACCGGTTGAGCTACAATCTTCTTCCACCCGAGGAACTCTCGCTTGACTTCAAGTAATCAGTAGAATTCAATTGTACAAGACTCATTATCTATTCCAAAGTGCGTCACGATAAACTGGAAAGAGAGCTATATATGCTCTTGTTGCTCACCGAGAATCACGATTATACCATTGAGCAGGCTTGCGAGAAACTCAATATTTCCCGCCGCAATTTCTATTATTATTTGGAATTCTTCCGCGATTGTGGTTTTATTGTCGAGAAGCGTGGTCGCTATTATAGTATTCGCCGTGAGTCTCCTTTCTTTACGAAGCTTGTCGATGCGGTGTCGTTTACTGAGGATGAGGCCATTACCATGCGGCAGTTGCTCGACAGCGTTGATCAGCAAAACGCCGTTGTAGAGAAAATGAAGCGTAAGTTGGAACGGTTCTACGATATGGAGATTCTTTCCAACGATGAGCTTCGGCAACGCACAAGCAACAATGTCTCTGTCATCTATGATGCCATCAAGTTCAAACAGATGGCGATACTGAAGAACTACTCATCTCCTCATAGCCGCACGCAGAAAGACAGGGTGGTGGAGCCTTTCCTCTTGATGAACAATAATAATGAGGTGCGCTGCTATGAGCCGGAGAGTGGAATGAACAAAACATTTAAGCTCTCCCGTATGGAGGGTGTGCAGTTGCTCGATTTAAAATGGGGCCATGAGCAAGAGCATCGCCGTATGTTTACCGATGTGTTTATGTTCAGCAGTGAGGAGCAGTTGCCTGTCAGCCTACGGTTGGGGCGTTTGGCCTATAATGTGATGAAGGAGGAATACCCCAGGACGGCACAGTACATTTCAAAACACGACAACAGCCACTGGGACCTTTCAATGCCTGTATGCAGTTATGTCGGTATTACCCGGTTCGTACTTGGTCTCTTCGAGGATATTGAGGTATTGGGAAGCGAGGATTATCTTGCCTATCTCCGCCAGAAAGTATCCTTGTTGAGCAAAGCGTATTAAAATATTAAGGTACGCGAACATTATAAAATAAAGAGCCCGTAAGCGACTTACGGACTCTTTTCTTTTTCTCTTATTTCACCACTTTCTTTCCTTGAATAATGTAGATTCCCTTTGGCAGGATATTGATGTCGGTGCCCACATACTGGCCTCGCAGGTCGTAAATAGCTTGTGGCGTGCTTCTATTGGTTGAAACCGACTGGATGCCTGTGGTACTAAACGCAAAGGTTGTCTCACCGCTCCATTGCGAATAGATATTCTCGCTGCCCAAGGCGCGCACACGATAAATATATCTGTTGGCGGTGTTCAGATTCTGGAATGTATAACTATTTGTGTTGGTTGTATAATAGGTGCTCTCGTTGGCACGACGCGGACGGCTTGCCTTTGGTGCGTTTGCTGCGTTATTACTTGCGTAACCCAGTTGTTCGGCAGTCCATAAACCGTCATAAATGGCAAGATAATTCATGTACATTTGCGCGTTAGGCTGTATGATCAGGTAAAACAGATCCTTTTTCACATTGAAATGGAAAATGAGCTTATCGTCTCCTGTCACCTCAAAGGCAACATCCTCGTAAGTTGCAGCATCACCAGCGTTACCATATGCCATACGCAGGTTACCCTTCACGGGTGTTCCCTCCTTGAATACTTTCGCACCTATCACGACTGTGAAGTCGGTAGATGAGGGCACACGCCAAGTAGGTGTTCTTAGCTCTCCGTTCTTTGTAGAGGTGCCAAAACGCAATTTGTTGGGTGTTGTATACAGCTGCTCTCCTGTCCATCCGGTAAGTCCATAATCACCTAATTTTTTGGAGATGTCAGTAAAACCGGTGGAAGAAGATTTACATTTCTCAAAATCAAAATCTCTTATTAGCGCCTGACTTGGGTCTGTCGGTGCAGATCCAATCTCTGTCAGTTCCAACTCGTAGCCGACAGCACCACTGACGGCAGGCCATGTGACTGTAAATGCGGAACTGCCACTCACCTCTGTGCCGCCATCAGGTTGTGGAACGCCTAATTCCGGTCGGCACACAACAAACGATACGGTATTGTTCGCAGTATTTTCTGTGATATTATCGATGTTTTTACTCATGAACTTTGTTCCATCGATATTCTCATTATATAGGGTTGCCGCCGGCATAGTGTAATTCGTCAAAGCTGTATTACCTGTTGTGCCGGGCCAGGGGTCACCAGCCATATCGGAATTATAGGGATAGAGCTTGTTGTCGGCTGGAATGATGGTCATTCGCTGCCGGGTAGAGATGTTGTTTACCGCGTTGCTGGTCCATGCATCTTCAGCATAATCGACATGCAGGATAAGCAGGCCATGACCAGGTAAGCCCCGGTCGAAGCCCACTGGCTGCCGATTCTCCAGCAGATAATACTCATTGCGGTTTTTCTCATTATACAAGATATAAGCCTCCGCGTCCGTAGCCAGCGGTTTCATGTCGTTGATGCGAGTCATGGTCTTGATTTCCGTAGGTGTCAGCCAGCCGGCAAACATACGCTCATAAGACGTGTATCCGGCTGGTGTATTGGAGGTATTATTATCATTGTAACTGCCTGAGCACATCACATCCCAGTCGCCCATACCGAAGTTAGAACCATTATTATTGGTGTCATACATATCGGGCAGTCCCAGACAATGGCTGAACTCATGGCACGCAGTACCAATGCCGTCCAAGACACCGGTATTATATACGCCATTTCCCTTCAATTCAGACGAACAACCATAAGTCCTGATGGATTTTCCGTTGTAAGTCCGTGTCAGGCCACCTGCTTCAAGTGTCCATTCATGCGGCCAAATAGTGCTATCGGCAGCGCCCTGTGCCTGATTGTAGCCAGCATAGACAACAAACACCTGATCGACCTCTCCATCACTATTCCAGTCGTAATTTGCAAAATTAACATCTTTTGAGGCTGCATCGACTGCTTCAGCCACCATGTGTGCAGGTCTTACATCATTTGTATTTTCTGTGGCGGCTCCGTAATATGACATGTTTTTGCTGGTTGAATAGGGTCCAACCACATCAAAATTTATGTTCAGTTTCCCATAGCTCTGCCGGAGGAAATAATCTTTCACCGAACCGGCATTATTGTAGTCGTTATAACCTTCCTCATTAAAGAAACGTTCGAAAACAGCTTTTGGATTTTGGGTTACGAATTTCACATCCTTAAACTCCACCAATATAACTAATCCTTTCTGGTTACCCGTTGTTACAGATGAAGGTATGCCAGCCTTATGCATTGGTGACTTCCGCCTTGCAGACTTTCCGTCAAAAAGGTTTCCCATACGCTCTTTTTTTCGCAATGTCCAAAGACTGTCTACTTCCTGACTCGTCAGCTGCTCATATTTACCTTTCGCCGTGAGATGATAGTATTTTCCGTCTTGATCTGAGTAAAAAGAGAAATGCTCATCACCGCGGAGTGTTAGCTCCACTGTAGTGCCGTTGTCCAAACGCACAGTCTTTGTCACTCTCTTTGCCGGCACAGCCAAAGCAGTTACCGAAACGTACAACCATGCAGCAAATGTAAGCAATAATTTTGTCTTCATCGTTTTTTAAAAAGGAATAAATAGTGATTTCTCTAGAAAACGGTCAAAGAGACGTGCCCCGTTTTTCACAGGCACACGTCTCTATTTGTCTTATCACATTGATCTTATCAGATTGCTTATTCTACCCGTACGTCGAATGAACGTGGTGCTTGTTTAAGTCTTCTAATATAATCCTTTTGTAAACTATTGTTGTCCTTGAACCTATGACCGTTCAGACGGAGCGCAAAATCAGTAGCATTTGCCATTCTCTTAGCCCTTTTCTTCGCGTCTGCGGAAGCACCCGGAAGGACAACCTTAAACGCTCCATTAGTTGCTGCGTAGTACGCGGATCCATCCTCAATCTCAAACATCTGATATTGAATTGTGCCTGAACTTACCTCAGCCTCAAGCATCGGGAAGTTGAACACCCCATTCTCTAACTTACCAAAGGAATTTGGCAATTGCTCCTTTACCACATCAAATCCATAGGCTGATACATATCGGCCAGCCGGACTTGCGATACTGATAGCACCATAACCTAAATCCATGCCTATCTCCTGTGGGAGAATGTAAACATAATTAGGATCCTCAGCATTGATTTCAATATTCTTATCACCACCGGATACTTGGAATCCGGCAGCAACAGGCGCATATGCATTCACTACACGATAAAGACCTGGGGTCTCTGTACTTTCCTGAATCTCTACCTGATAGGCGTATGGCTGCCCTGCTTCTGTGTAAGCCGGTACTACCATATCATCTACCCAGTAACCGATTCCGAGAGAAGTCCAAGGCTCTGCTCCACCACCGTAATACTCGAAGAAGACTGAATCTACAACCTTAGCAACGCCACCATCAAGGACGACTACAACCATCTGAAGTTTACCAGACATATCCTCCGGGATTGGGGCTGTAGCATAGTCTCCACTTACCTCAGTTCCCTCAAGGTCACCAGCTGCAATAGCATCGGCTACAGCACCTGCGTCAGCGTCAGCAGGAACAACAACAGCAACCACATTAGTGGCATCCTCTCCGAGTTCGATACTTGCAACAGCAGAGGTCACACCATCTGCATTGGTGAAGATACCCTCATAATTAAGAACCATTGAATAATCCTTTGGAACATAATCAGGGAAGGTAATCATCACGATACCGTCTTTTTTGGTCTGGTTCCATCCTCCAACACCGTCCATATAATAGTAAGGTGCTAACTGTACTTGACCAGGCAGGCCATTTTCCTGCCAAGAGAGTACTCTGTTAAATGCACCAGCGCTCTCGGAACGAAGACTGCTGAACTCCCATGGATGCAACATCAGCACATCTCTTTCATAACTAGAGTGGAAGTAACCAGTATTAAGCTCACTGAAGAAGACCAAATCTTTTTGTGAGATTGTCAAACCAGCGATTTCCTGTCCCGGTTGAAGCACGGTAAAGGTGAGCCACTTCGACTGGTGACCGTTCAAGACCACATTTTGTCCTTCTTCAGCCATTTCTGCCACAATGACATCAAATGGATCTTTGATACGGAACTCATTACGGTTCTCGGTATTCTGATAGATCTCAACATTTTTACTCTCCCATTCAAACCAAAATCCTTCAAGGAGAGTACCGACGCCCAAGAACTCTAACGGTGACGGCACACCTGCCTCAAACTTATAGATGGACTTACCGTAAGGAGTGGTCAGTTCTTCGCCACCAAGCGCAATCTCCAGATTCTTGAATTCATCAAACGGGAAGTTCTCCAAATCATAGGTATAGCCAATGACAAGGTTTGTCTCCGACTGCCCGGCATTGAAAGACACTGAGCTAGGGATAGTAAATAGTCCAGAAGGGTCATTGGCTGTGACAGACACAGTCACTGCACCGTCTGAGTTCATACGCTTCACAGGAATACTGAAAGTATTAGAGGTTCGCGAGAGTTCCACGGTGGCAGGCAACTCATTGCTGAAGAAGACCTGTTCCCCTGAAACCGTAGCCCAATTATAGTCATCATCCTTATTCTCGGAGCATGCTGCAAACATCATTGCCAGCACACCGAGAAGTCCGAAAAACATTTTATTAATTCTCATAATTATCTATTTTTACTATGGTTACAAGTTGATTAATTGTTCCCTGGGGCAAACTGTCCTATAGGTGTGGGACCCTCCACAGCCAACGTTGGATTAGGATTGTTATGATCCTTGATAGCCCGGTTCGAATTGATCTCATAGATAGGAATACAGAGGTTCCAGTTTGGCTTGATGCCCTTACAGTTAATCTTGTAGATGTCAGAAGGAGCATTGGTGCCACTGTAATTCTGTATCACGTCTGGCTTCAGGCGCTTGGCACTTGGGAAGGCATTGCCCTCACCCCAGAACTCAATACGCATCTGGGTAAGTACCTCTAATTGCAAATTACGCAATACGCTGGTGTTATAGTTATAAGCGGGATCGCGATAGGTTGTCATGAAGTTATTAAGCAGTCTGACGCCTTCTGCCACACCTTGGGATACGCCAACGGCCTCAGCTTCGATGAGATACATCTCCTCGATTCGCATCACAGGAACATCTGAGGTGCCACCTACAGCATAATCACCGGTGTTGCCACCCACGCAGCGGAACTTCAGAGCGGTATAGTCTTTACACGTCTCCTTAATCCACTTCTCATTCATAGAGGTTTTATAATTATAATACTTGTAGCGATCCGGGTGCAAGAAGACGTTCTTACGGAAGTCGGTCTTGGCAATCTTGTCGTAAAGACTCCTGTCGATGCAAGGCATGTAAAGGTAGCTATAGCTCCACTGAGCCTCTGGAGCAATCCAGCCTGTCCAGTTGGCAAGGTTACGCATGTTCTCGGCGTCATAGTGTACATACCACATCCAACCAGGTGTGGCAACAGCAAATGCACTGGTGGGATCTTCCCATTGTGCTGCTGTCATTGGGGTAGCACCATTGGCTGTTGCTAAATCAATAGCCATGCGTGCATACTTGGCGGCATTGGCATAATCCTCGTCCCACAGATAAACCTTGGCCTTAATACCATAAACGACTGCCAGATTGGGCAACAACTTTGACGATGGCTTATAGTCGCCACTGAGGCACTGCTCAGCAATATCAAGGTCACTGAGAATGAACTTCACCATTTCGTCGTGGGGTACACGCGGATTGTTCTTAGCATCTTCCTGTGTTGTCTTCTCTGTAACAATAGGAATGGTAAGACCTTTCACTGCAGAAACATCTGTATAGATATTCTCTACCGGCTCAAAGAAGACCATGCCTAAATAGTAGAAGAAAGCGCGAGCTGCATAAGCCTGTCCTGCCATGCCTCTCACATCACTGGAAGTTTCACTGCTCTCTAAGTCAACGGCACCAATCACGTCGTTAGCGCACTTCACCAACTGATAGATAGTAAAGAATGGCAGATAAGCAAAATAAGAATCCTCACCGAAATTACGCGAGAAGGTATTATAATTTTGATACCAGTCATAACCAGGCTCATCACCGGGGAAGATATCCCCCAACATCTCTGTCTGCGCCAGCATGAACTGCGGGTAAGACATATCGGTCTCATGCACCTGATCTCCATATACCAGGTAGCCTTCCGTCATCTTAGCGGATATACCACGCAGGGTAGCCTCAAAGGCGCTGGGCAAAGCTTCCACTTGCTCCTGGGTTGCGCTATCCGACTCGGGGAAAGTTTCGTCAATACAGCCCGTCAGCACAAAGGCGAATGCCAGTGCCAACAACGAATATATTTTATTCATCTTTTTCATACGTTTCTCTGTTTACTTTTCTTGTATTTTAGAATGTAACCGTCAAACCTCCTGAGATAGTTCTCATTGGCGAGTAGTTGGTAGCATTGGTAGTAGAGCTGTAGCTCTGGCGTGGATCGAATCCCTTTCTCTTAGAGATGTAGCAAACATTCTCTGCAGCAAGGTAGATACGAAGGCCCTCAACCTGGAACTTGCGTGTGAACGATTTCGGCAGGGTGTATCCGAGGTTGATATTCTCAATGTTCAAATAGTCTGAACTGGTGAGGAAGCGAGTTGACTGACTCGATACATACAAATCCTGATACTGCCAACGAGGAATATCTGAGGTGGTATTCTCGGGAGACCATGCATTCAAGACATCACGGTGGATATTGGTTCCGGTATTGTTTGCTTCCGGATTTGCCATAAAGTTGGCATAGGTACCGTCATACTGCTTACCACCCAAAGAGAACGAGCAATTAATAGAGAAGTCAACACCATAAGCCTTGATGGTTGTTCCGAAACCTCCATAGAGCTTAGGCAGGGTTGACTTATTTATAACATAATAGTCAGCATCATTATAATCCTCTGTTTTCTCGCGGTCGATTTGCTTACGGCGGAGGATATCATTTCCCTCATAGTTGTTGGGGTCGTCAACGACATTACCCTTACTGTCGTACCAAATGTCTGCTTTGGTACCATCGGCCAGCTCTTTTTGCTCATAGACACTCTTCCACCACTGTGCCTTACCATTCTCAGGATTCACTCCTGCCCATTCCTTCATTCGCCAGGTATACATGGATGTACCCTCAGAAATGAAGAAGCTGCCACTGGTATATCCTTCCCATACTTTTCCATCAGCATCGTAGAAGACGTTTGTCTTCTTGTCAGGATGCAGATAAGTGATCTTGTTCTTCAGGGTAGCCATATTCAAATGCACATCCCACTTCAGATTCTTCTTATTAAGGATATTCACTGTGAAGTCGGCTTCAACACCAGTATTGTAAAGGTCACCCACGTTGTCGTAATAGTTGGCATATCCTAAAGAAGGAGCCACTGAGAACGAGAAGAGCATGTCGGTGGTCTTGCGATAGTAATACTCGATATCACCTATAACACGGCCTTTAAACAGCTGGAACTCCAAACCAGCATTGAGGTTGCTGTTCGTCTCCCATGTAATGTCGGGAGTTCCTTTTGAACTGAAGGCCAGTCCAGGATAGCCACCTGAGTTCATCAGAGAGAATGTGTTGGTGTAGCGGTAACTACCAATATTGTCGTTACCCTGAGAACCATAAGAGAACTTCACTTTCAGTTCGTCAACCCAATCCCATTTGAAGAAGCTCTCCTTGTTGATCAGCCAGCTGGCACCAACAGACCAGAAGCTACCCCAACGATAGTCTTTGCTGAAACGTGAAGAAGCGTCACGACGGAAACTACCCTGCAAGAAGTATTTCATGTCATAGTCGTAAAGAACACGTCCAAAGTAACCTTCGTTATTGTAGCGAGAACGATACGAATAAGAACTCTTTCCATCCACAACGGCACCGCTCAGCTCTTTGTTTTCCTGAGAGAACATCTGCGACCTGGAAGCACCAAGATATGCAGCACGGCTGTCATAGTATTCATGACCGAGCATAGCACCAATGTTGTGATGTCCGGCAATCTTAGTATTGTAGTTCAACAGCTGCTGGAAATTATAATTATATGAGCGTACATGCTCTTTCTCAACAGTACCACCTGTGGTATCGAACTGTCCGTAATATGGATTGTAGACATATGTAACTCTGGTCTCATCAAGGTTGAAGGTTCCATTAATCGTGAAGACAAGTCCTTTGACAATGTTGAAGTCAACGAAAGCATTACCGCTAGCAGCATTACCTTCACTGTTACGGGTGTTCAGGCGTGAGTCCATGATTGGGTTTGCATTGTTGATGAAAGGACGAGCCAGACCGGCGTTCATACCGTTACCATAGTCCATCATCTTCAGTCCATTGTTGTCAACCATGATATTTCCCTGTCCGTCGCGGAGCCAGATAGGATAGATAGGAGCTATCTGTGAAGTAAAGGCCCAGATGTTTCCTGTTGAAGTAGTGCTACCGTTATTTCCCAGCGAGTTGTAGTCGAAACGGGTATATGAGATGTTTCCACCTACCTTCAGCCATTTCTTTGCCTGATAGTCAGCACGCAGACGAGCGGTATAGCGCTTCATGTCAGAAGCATCGGTGATACCCTCGTTGTCCAGATATCCCATTGACATGTAGAATGATGAGCGCTCAGATGCTGCACTTACGCTTGCATTATACTCCTGGCGCAAACCAGTACGTGTTCCTTCTTCTTCCCAGTCATCAGGAATCATGTAATACTCCTTGCCATTATAGTTATAGGTGTATCCGAGTTTTGCGTTAGGATTAAGTTTGCCGTCGCGTCCGATGATATACTGTCCGTCGGGCACGGTCCAGATGTTGTAATTCAAACCTCCATCAGCTGCAGAGCCCGTCAACACACCGTTGGCACTTACCCATGCATCATAGGGGTCCTGACCCTTGTTGTTGATGAAATAATTCTCAAGAGCCTTGAAATGCGTCTCATAGTAAGCCTGCGGAGTGCGGAATGTGTCATAGTGCTGCAGTGCGCGGGTATTTGCACCCCACTTAGCATCAAACACCACTGTAGCATCTCTTCCTTGCTTTGCCTTCTTGGTGGTAATCATGATGACACCATTGGCACCACGTGCACCGTAAAGGGCATTCGATGCGGCATCCTTCAAGACTGTCATCGACTCCACATCGTTCGGGTTCAGGTTATTCAGGTCACCACTATATGGAGCACCGTCTACGATAACCAGCGGGTCCATACCGGCACCTAGCGAACTGAAACCACGAATACGAATGGTAGATGAAGCGCCTGGAGCACCGTTGGACGATGTCAGCTGGACACCTGGCACAGCTCCAGCAAGTGCACTCGTTACATCGGTTACCTGTGATAAGGCAAGTTCTTCTGCTCCCACTACTTTAGCAGAGCCTGTAAATGCCGACTTTTTCTGAGTTCCGAAAGCCACCACAATCACCTCGTCAAGTTGCTTCTGGTCGGGTTTCAGTTCCACAAACATGCCCTGTTTGATGGACAATGTCTGTGTCTCGTAACCTACGTACGATACAGTGATTTGCTTCACACCCTGGCGCTGAGTAAATGAAAACTTACCATTAGCGTCGGTGACAGCACCCAGATTTGTTCCAACCAGACGGATGGTAGCACCGATAATCGGCTCACCGTCGTCGGCAGATACTACGGTTCCAGAGATAATGGTCTGCGAGAATGCCATACCTATACTCAGGAACAGAGAGGCCAAAAACATTGTTAGTCTTTTTTCCATAAATCTCTCTCGTTTTTAAAATGTTTATATTAAAAAAGTGTTAAATACATTTTTGGTTACGCTAATTAATTGTATCTTTGCTTTGAAAATGATAAGTTTCACAACTAGACACTAAAACCAGCTATTTGTTCATGCACAACTCCCCGGAGGAGTTATGCAGTAATGACCGATAATGAAGAGTGATTCTAATCGGAAATACTATGATTAAAATCAAGTTTGAATTGAGGATCAATGTGTACCATGAGAAGGCGTCGGATGTGCACATTACAAACTCAAAAGAAAACCCATCTTTTGAAGAAAAAGAATCTGCCTGTATCGAGGACAAGGCGGCAGATACGGATTTCATGGCTTTTGCGGAACAAGAGGTTCGCAGAGCTGCCGCTAACGGACATTTCAGCACCTCCCGGAATTACCAGACAGCCCTGAGGTCGCTAACGACATTTGCTGGCTCGGCAAAATTGTCTGTCAGCCAGATAGATGGGACGCTGATGGAGAGATATCAACGGTGGCTCGTCTGCAAGGGTATCTGTCCAAACACCATCTCATGCTATATGCGCTCGTTAAGAACACTCTACAATCGCACAGTCAGTGAGATGGGCATCAATTCGGTAAACCCTTTCGACAAAGTGTTTACCGGCCATACGGAAACGGTGAAACGCTCTATTCCCGCCACAGACATCAGAAAAATTATCAATGCCGACCTTAACGGTAAGAAGTCGCTCGAACAGGCACGGGACATCTTTCCCTTCTGCTATTGTGCCTTGGGAATGCCTTTTGTGGATGTTGCTTTCCTGAGGAAAACCAATATCAAAAACGGATTCATCACCTATTGCCGCCATAAGACAGGCCAACAGATACGCATCAAGGTGGAACCTTGCATGAAACGCATCATCAAGAAATATGAGACAACGGATAGCAACTACGTATTTCCCATTATTTCGACCGAGCAGGAAGACACCGCTCATCATCAGTACCTTGTGGCCCTGGGCAGATACAACCGCAACCTGAAACAGATAACCAAACTTGCCAAGATCAGTACCGCCCTTACTTCATATGTGGTCAGACACTCATGGGCGAGCAATGCCTTTGAGCAAAACGTCGACCTGCCGGTCATCTCAAAGGCTTTGGGACATAGAGGCACCAAAACCACCCTGACTTATATTCGAGGCATTAATGACAACCGTCTCGACGAGGCCAACCGTAAATTGCTCCGTAGCATTCAGAGTAAAAAGAAGACAGAAGGTTGATACCTCTTCTGTTTGGAATTAATCACTGACGGAAGGCATCTTGTATAGAATTGATAGCCAAATAGAACTTGATCTAATAACTAACTGACACATAAGCGCTTGACAAATAGAACGCCTGCTTCCCATGAGAGTATATAGGCGGGGCAAATAGGCAGGCAAGCACTATTTATGCCTATTTCAAGTTCAATCAGGCATTTCTTGAGGTACATTTAGCCATCGGTCAGGGTACCAACAGGCACAAAATTGAAGTCTATCACTGCAGTGAAAGGATCCTCTCACTCCAGTGATAGCTTTCTCTCACTCCAGTGATAGGACTCTCTCACTGCAGTGATAGTTTTAAAAAAGTGTTAATTGGCGTTTAAATGATCCTTCTACCAAGACGGAAAAGCTAAAAGGATTTTCAGCTGTAAAGGTACAAAAAGTTGGGCGAAAAACCAAAGGAAAAACCTGTTTTTTCTTCGTGTATGAAGAATTCATCCAATTGTTGAGTTCCTCCCTACGCCTCCCAAGTTATGCTCTGTGATTCTAGAGTACAACTCTGCATATCCAGAGCATATCTCCACAAAGCCAAAATTAACTTTTATAAATACGAAGAGATTCACTCTGAACATTATTTAGAACTATTTTTTGGATAAAAACTAAACAATCCGAATCGGTCTTTCAGAAGCAAAATTAACAGAAATACATATTTTTACTAGTCTCAAGCAACAACCTTCTATATATAATATGGTGAAAAACACTATACAAACTACATATTTAACATTTACTGTTAAAAAACGTTTCACATTCCCTATTTTTAAAAAAATTATTTGTTCAGTTAATATTTATTTGCTAATTTTGCAAAATAGCCAAGATAATGTTCTAGGCAAAACACCTCCTCCGGGGAGTTGTGCAAAAAAACAGGCCTTGAATTTGATATTAAAGGTTTAAGTGGTGAATTATATGCTACTATTTATAACGGAGTTTTAACCAATTTATTATAAACCATTTAAAAACGAGAGAGATTTATGGAAAAAAGACTAACAATGTTTTTAGCCTCTCTGTTCCTGAGCATTGGTATGGCGTTCTCGCAGACCATTATCTCTGGAACCGTAGTATCTGCCGACGACGGTGAGCCGATTATCGGTGCTACCATCCGTCTGGTTGGAACAAATCTGGGTGCTGTTACCGACGCTAATGGTAAGTTTTCGTTTACTCAGCGTCAGGGTGTGAAGCAAATCACTGTATCGTACGTAGGTTACGAGACACAGACATTGTCCATCAAACAGGGCATGTTTGTGGAACTAAAACCCGACCAGACGCAACTCGACGAGGTGATCGTCGTTGCTTATGGTACGCAGAAGAAGTCTTCGTTCACGGGTTCTGCCGACAACATCGATGGTGAGAAACTGGAGCTTCGCCCAATTTCAAATGTCGCTAAGGGCCTGGAAGGTAATGCTTCTGGTGTGCAAGTAACATCGGCCTCTGGTCAGCCGGGAAGTTCGCCTTCTATCCGTATCCGTGGTTTCGGCTCTATCAATGCCAGCTCTGCTCCTCTGTATGTGGTGGACGGTATTCCTTATGATGGTTCACTGGCATCATTGAACCCGTCGGATATTGAGTCGATGACGGTGTTGAAGGATGCTTCTGCAGGTGCCCTTTATGGTGCCCGTGGTGCTAACGGTGTCGTCATGATTACTACGAAGAAGGGTAAGGAAGGTAAGGCTCAGGTGACTTGGCGTTCTACCGCTGGTTGGTCAAGCCGTGCACTGCCTAAGTATGATCTGGTAGACCAGAAAGAGTACGTACAGTTGTTCTATGAGGCACTCCGTAACTCATATGTTACAAAGAGCGGTTATAGCTGGGAAGCTGCAGAGGCTCAGGCCCGCGCCACACTGACTGGTAACCTCGGAGGTGAGCTCTACAACCCATTCAAGAATTACACATGGGATCAGATTATTGATCCAGCTACCGGTCAGGTACGTGCAGACGCTCAGTCGGCATGGGATGAGAACTGGTTCGACCAGGTGAAGCGCGACAACGCTTTCCGTCATGAGCATCAGCTCAATATCAACGGTGGTACCGATAAGACCAGATATCTGATGTCTCTAGGTTACCTGAATGAGGATGGTATCCTGCAGACCACCAGATTCCAGCGTTACAATGCCCGTGTCAACGTGGAAACACAGGTAACCGACTGGTTTGCCGCTAACTTGAATGCCACATTGGCTCATACATTCTCTAACTTCAGTGACTATGACGGAACTGCCACCTCTAACGTTTGGTATTCTTCGCAGTTCATTTCGCCATTGTTCCCACTCTACAAAAAGAATCTTGATGGTACTGACCTTCTCGACGAGAACGGAAACCGTCAGCTCGACTATGGTGATAGCGAATTAGGCAAGCGTCCGGGTTCTTACAACGACTACAACCCGCTGGGTGGTCTGGTAGACGATAAGGCCTGGTCAAAGGCTGACATCGCTGGTCTGCGTACTGGTCTGGTCTTTGGTACTGACAGCAAGAAGGCAGGATGGCTGCAGGGCTTGAAGCTTTCGTTGAATTTCGGTATGGACTATCACAACTCTCTGGCCATGCGTTACATGAACATGTATCATGGTAACCAGGCAAATGCCGGTGGATTGATCACAAAGAGCAATGGCCGCACTCAGAGTTACACCTTCAACCAGCTGGTCACCTGGAACCGTTCGTTCAACAAGCACAATATCGATTTGATGGCTGGTCATGAGTGGTATGCTTACAAATACGAGTATCTGTACACAGGTAAGACCAACCTCGTAGAGGGAATCTACGAACTGGGTCCTGGTGCCAACATCTATGATGCTGACTCTTATACCGACAACTATCGCATTAACTCGTTCCTGAGCCGTGCTAACTACAACTATGATGACAAGTATTATCTGTCAGCATCACTCCGTACTGACGCTTCTTCGCGTTTCTACAAGGATAACTGGACAGGTACATTCTGGTCGTTGGGTGGTAACTGGCGTATCACCTCGGAGAAGTTCATGAAGGACGTGAAATGGGTAGACAACCTGTCGTTCAAGATTTCTTATGGTGAGCAGGGTAACGATAACCTCTCCAGACTCTATGCTTGGCAGAGCCTTTACTCTCTTGGATGGAATAACGGTAACAACATCGGTGCCGTCATTTCTTCACTGGAGACAAAGGATGTATCTTGGGAGAAGAACAAGAACCTGAACATCGGTCTTGAGGGTGTCCTCTTCGACCAGCTGATTCGCTTCAGCTTCGAGTACTACAACAAGAAGACTACCGACATGCTGTTGGATTATCCTATGCCAACCTCTTCTGGTTTCAATGGATACCTGGCCAATATTGGTGACATGCGCAACACAGGTATTGAGGCCGAGTTGACCGTTGCTCCAATCAGAACAGGTGATTTCCGTTGGGATATCACATGGATGGGATCTACCGTCAGCAACAAGGTGCTCCACCTGACGAAGGAGTCACCCGAGATAGTCAGTGGTGTACGCGTCATCAAGGAAGGCTATGCCCTGAATACATTCTATATGGCAAAGAGTGCCGGTGTTGATCCCGCAACAGGAGCACAACTCTACTGGTCGTATAAGACTGACGACAATGGTGACAAGGTTGAGGGTTCTGACTTCATTACTTCTGACTACTCAGATGCCAACAACCATAAGTACTACTTCGACAGCCGTATTCCTGATCTTTATGGTAGCATCTCTACCAACTTGAGCTATAAGGGCCTTGATTTATCAGTCCTGACAACCTATTCTATCGGTGGTAATGTATACGACAGCAGCTATCGTGGCACCATGGAGGTTACCTATCCTTCAAGCACATGGCATAAGCATGCTCTCCGCCGCTGGCAGAAGCCGGGTGACATTACAGATGTCCCACGTGTTGAGCTGAACGGCTCATTCGCAGCTAACGACCGTTATCTGATCGACGCTTCATACTTTGCCATTAAGAACATCACGCTGGGTTACACCCTGCCAAAGAAGTGGATGCGCAGCATCGGTATTCACAATATCCGTGTATTCACTTCTGTTGATAACCTCGCATTGTGGTCACATCTCGATGGTATGGATCCTCAGTACAACTTCTCTGGAGGCACTGACTATGATTATACTCCTAACAAGACTTGGACTCTTGGATTTGAGATTAAGTTCTAAAGGAATGGTTTCATAAAAATAACTTTAAGCAATAAAAAATATGAAAAGAATATTCAAATATACATTCGTAGGACTGTTGGCTGGCTGCATGCTCATGACGACTTCTTGTTCTGAGGAGCGACTGATTACAACGCCCACACAGTCGATGTCTGGAGAGGGCTTGCTGGCTTCCGGTAATGCTGCCTTGGTAGCACTGAATGGTATCTATCGCGAAATGTACACCGCCGGTTGGTCTACCACAGGTAACACCCACCAGTGCTTCGGTATCACAGCTTACAACTTGGCTTCTGAAGTGATGGGTGAGGACTTTATCATGGGTGCACAAGGTTCGGGTTGGTTCTGGTTCGACTGTGTTTATGATGTGAAGGATATGTACACTCGTACAACATGGCGTAACTATGATTTGTGGAATGCCTATTATAAGTGGATTTCTAATGCCAATTATATCATTGCCGCTGAGGAAACCATGAGTGGAACAAGTGAAGAGGTTAACTATGCTATCGGTCAGGCATATGCCATCCGTGCTTACAGCTATTTCATGCTGGCACAGTGGTTTGCACGCACATTGGTAGGCCATGAGAATGAGCCATGTGTACCTATCTACACAGAGCCAACAACTCCTGATACTAAGGGTAACCCCCGTTCTACAAATGCTGAGGTTTACGCTCAGATTGACAGTGATATCGAGAATGCTCTCTCTAGACTTGAGGGAATCACTCCTAAAGACAAGAGCCATATGGGATATGCTGTTGCTCAAGGTATCAAGGCACGTGTCTCATTGGTTGAGAACAAGTGGGCTGCTGCCCGTGACGCCGCCAAGGCTGCTATTGAGGCTAGCGGATGCTCCATTGCTGATGTAAAGGACTTTATCGGCTTGAACAATGTAGGTGCTAAGAATGTGATGTGGGGTGCTGGTATTATCGCCGATCAGGTGGGTATGTACGCCAGCTTCTATTCTCACATGGACCTCGAATCGGGCATTTCTTATGCCAATACTGCTCCGAAGCTGATGAACAAAGAGTTGTTCGCTAAGATGGAGCCGACAGACACTCGTCGTAGCTGGGTGAAGCAAGGTTTTACCTATAAGGATCAGGACGGTGTCGCATCGACAGGTCTTCTTCAGGAAAAGTTCAAGTTCACTGATGTTCCCACATGGCTGGGCGACTATGTGTTCATGCGTGTTGAGGAGATGTATCTGACTGCTGCTGAGGCTGAGTGCCGTCTGGGCAATGAGGCTGCTGCTAAGGAGGATCTGATGGCTCTGATGGCAAAGCGTAATCCTGACTACGTATGTGACGATCTGACCGGAACTGCCCTTGGCAGAACTTCTGCTGTTGAGGACGAGACTGGTTCGCTGCTCGAAGAGATTATCAACCAGCGCCGTATTGAGTTATGGGGTGAAGCCGGACGTATGTACGACCTGAAGCGCCTGAAGCAAGGTTTCCGCCGTACAACTCAACAGGGCTGGTGCGAGTCTGCTCTTTTGGCTAACCGTCCAACCGACAATCCTGAGAATTACATGTGGGTGATGACCATTCCTCAGACAGAGTTTGATGGTAATGTCAATTTGGATGCTAATAAGGACCAGAATCCACTTGGTGATATCTAATAGTAACAACCAATAAATAATAGAATATGAGAATTAATAAATATATTTTCGGGCTGGTAGTCGCAATGGCAGGTTTGTTTGTCTCTTGTGACACTGAAAACGAGGGTGTTATCTATACTGCCGAGAATGAAGGTGTGACGTTTGCATCTTCTGCCCTGCAAGGTGTAGAAGTACCTGCTTCAAATCCTTTGTTTACTGTTGACCTGCTTCGTGGTGATACTAAGAATGCACTGTCCGGCAGTATTTCTGCAAAAGGAACCATCGTTGTCGGTGAGGATGCCGAAGGAGAGCCTATCACACAGAATATTGAAGGTATCAAGGTCTCTAATTACTCTTTTGCCCCTGGTGAGAACATCACCTCTGTCAACGTTGACATCTCTCCACTTCCTGTGGGTTATGTAATGACACTCACACTCACTATCGATGATGAGAAGAATGTGGCTGTCAGCGGAAAGAAGGCCGCTACCATGAAATGCTCTAAGGCATACGAGTGGAAATCACTGGGTAAGGGTACTTACATTGACAACTGGGTTGGGTGTCAGACAGAGGTTGAAATCTTTAAGGCTGACGGATTCGACCGCTATCGCGTCATGAAGCCATACGAGTCATATCTGAAGACACCAGAAGCTGCTGCAAGCTGGGAAAACTGGATTAGTACATCTTCAGCTGAGTACATTGAGTTCTGGACTCAAGACGGTTCTATCTACTTCGATGACTACTATACAGGTCTGAACTATCAGGGTGATTCTTCACAGCCTATCTATGTATGTCACCCCAGCGGATGGTCATCACTGAGACCGAACATCCCGAACAACAAGTGGATTGACGCTAAGACAGCTCAGTTCGCACCCTACTATTATATTGATGGTCTGGGCGGCTGGAACTACAGTGGCTCTGATGGTGTGATTTATGTCATACTACCGTAAGACACTTTTGCTAAATATGTGCTGGACGCCATTTTACTGATGGCGTCCAGTTTTTCAATTAATGTAAATAATGAATATGAGAAGGTTTACGTTACTTTTTTCTTTTTTTGTATTGGCTATTTCTGTCTATGCCGTTCCCGCTTTACCAGGACAATGGAAGGTGCTCACTCTTGCTGACGGAACTCAGGTGCGGGCAGAACTGAAAGGTGACGAATTTGGTCATTACTGGAAAGCTGTTGACGGCAATTGCTATATAGAGAGTGCCCAAGAGGGGATTTTTCAGTTATGCGATTCAAAAAGAATTGCAGAAAAAGCACAGGCCAAAAGGGCTGTTCGCAAACAAGTAGTTCGCAGGAAGACCTCTTTTGGCGGAAGAAACAACTTTGTCGGAAAGAAAAAAGGTCTTCTCATTCTTGCACAATTCAAGAACAAAGAATTTGAGGAAGAACATACCTTGGATCTCTATAAAGACATTGCCAACAAGGTTGGCTTTACTAGTGATTTGGGATTCAAAGGTAGCGTTAAGGATTATTTCCTCGACCAGAGCAGCAATAAGTTTGAAATCGACTTCGATGTTGTAGGTCCATTACCTCTTCCTGAAAACTATGGCTACTATGGGGCGCCAAATGGTGATAGCAACGACACGTATCCAGGTTTGATGGCAGCAACAGCATGCCAACTGGCAGATGAGTATGTCGATTTCAAAGATTATGACTGGGATGGCGACGGTGAAGTAGAACAAGTGTTCATCATCTATGCCGGTTTAGGACAAGCCGCTGGCGGAGATGCAAATACGATATGGCCTCATGAGTGGCATCTGCAGTATTCCGATTATGGAAATAAGCTCTCATTGGATGGTGTTACTATTGATACATACGCCTGTGGTGCGGAGTTAACTACAGCCGGCCACATAACGGGGTATGGTATAGAAGGAATAGGTACTATCTGCCATGAGTACACTCACTGTCTGGGTATACCTGACATGTATGATACTGATGGTGAAAACTACGGTATGGCGAATTGGGACCTGATGTGTTCAGGCAGTTATAATGGAGGTAGTTTCTCACCTGCTGGCTATACCAGCTATGAACGTATGTGTTGTGGATGGCTGGATCCCATTGTGCTCAATGACGATACTGTAATAACAGGAATGAGAGCATTGGGCGATGGAGGCGAGGCATACATCATCTATAACGATGCCCACCGCGATGAGTATTACTTATTGGAAAACCGACAACAGAAAGGCTGGGACGAAGGCCTTGCTGGCAGTGGCTTGCTTGTCATCCACGTTGATTATGTTGAAGAGTTGTGGGCATATAATCTGGTAAATAATACTACAAGTTATAATGGGTACAATGAACAACAACGTTGTACTATCATTCCTGCTGACGGCGATTTTGGAAAACATGATATTGGGACGGATGTTTATCCTTCTAATGGAAATAACAAACTGACCGACAAATCTACACCGAGAGCTTACCTATATAACAAAAACAATGATGGCAGGCTTTATATGACAAAGCCGATAACTGACATTACGCATACAGATGGCCTTATTTCATTCGTATTTAAGAACCAACTTAAAAATAAAGTCCCTACTGCTATCACGACACTTGAGATGAAGAAATCGTCAGGTAATAATATCTACGACCTTAACGGCCGATATGTCGGAACGGATATTACTAATCTGCAAAAAGGTATATACATCATCAATGGCAAGAAAGTGGTGAAGTAAGACTTCCATCACATAATGAAATAATACTTAACGGATACTTAAACCTTTATATAGATTCCGGGCGCATATATATTAATATAAAGTATGTGTCCGGAATCGTTTATGGTGCTTTTGTCGGTATAGGGCCATGATAATAGGCAATCCGCTGACGGCGCCATGTGTAAGTGATGTGCAGTGTGCCATCGCTGCCTTCGATGATGGCAGGGTAGGAGTATTCGCCAAGGGGACTTTCTTCCAAGGTTTTTATGTTTGTCCAATGCAGTCCGTCGTTGCTTTTCGCCAGACATAAAGGGGTGCGCTCGCCGTGTGGAATGCCTTTTAATGATGCAAACGGAGTGTAGACCATGCGGTGTGTGCCGTCGCGCAGGGTTACTGCGTCGATGCCGGAGCCGTTGTTAGGTATCTTTGTCAGCACGGGTTTTGTCCATGAGTTACCACCGTCGGTGCTCTCGCTGAGTGCCAGATAACTGTTACGAGTGCGGCAGAGTGCGCGCAATGTGTCACCGCATACGAGCAGGCTTGGCTGGATGATACATAGCGTATCGTCGGTAAGCGGTGGCATCACCTTCGACCAGTTGCGTGTCTGCAAGTCAAGAATCTCGAAATGGATGCGCCATATCCTGTCTGTGGTCTCAGTGCTTGAAGGACAGATGAGACGGTTTTGGAAAACAATAGGCTTGTTCTTAATCGGTCCAAGCATTCCCTCCGGCAGTTGCTCGGGTTTCGACCATGTGCGGCCATTGTCTTTTGAACGGGTAAGCCAGCCCGTCCATTCGGGGACGCTCTTACCCACTTTATAGAACAGCCATACCTCCCCGTCAGGCATCTGACAGAGTACTGGGTTCCAACAGGCAGTGCCATTACCGTCGGCAACGAGTCTGGATGGCTCCCATGTTCCCTTTTTCGTATCTTTCCTGCTTACGTAGATATTGCAGTCGGGATTCTTTTCCTTGGTTCCACCGAAATAGGCAACAAGCAGGTTGCCGTCTCTCAGTTCTACAAGGGTGGAGGCGTGGCACTCAGGGAAGTCGGCTTTCTCGTACAAGAACTCTGTTTGCTCGGGTAATTCAATCTTGAAGTGGTGACGACCGGATGTCAGAATCCTTCCTTCCTCCGCAACCTTGTATCCATTTCCATTGTTGACGATGGTGGCCTCGCAGTTTGCGGGAATCTCTACTGTCCAAGAGACTGTTCTGCCGTTTTTCTTCCAATTGCTGACGATGCGCCCGTAAGGTGACTCGTACGAGACATCGGCATGACTGCAATCAGGAATGTCGAAGCGAGGATTAAGTTTGATGTGGCGGTAAGCATCGTCAGAACTGATACCTCCCACATATTGGTAGCACCAGGTGATGAGGTCGCCCAGTAACATCACGTGATTACTACTGTTCATGGCAGGATCGGCGGTGTCGCCGTTCCATAGTTCCCAGATAGTGGTTGCTCCTTGCTCGGTCATATAACCCCACGACGGATAGGTGTTCTGAGTTGCCAGGCGCCATGCTACATCCGCGTAACCGTTATCTGACAATGTGCGTAAAAGCCATGAGATACCGATGACACCACAACTGATATGCTCTTTGTTCAGTTTCACGATGTTTCGGACTACATTCTTCACCACATCGTCACGACAAGAGTCGGGAACAAGTCCGAAAGCCAATGCCAGCAGGTTGGCCGTGGCGGTGTTGTTTCCATAGAAGACACTGTCGGGGTAGAGCACGTGGCCAGGGCGTTCAGATGTCCCCCGACTTACGTTCAGGAAACGATGGTTGAATGCATTGGTCAGTATCTCGCTTTTCTTTTTCCAATACATGGCGTCATCGCTCATGTCCAACAGCCGTGCAAAGCGCTCTGCCAGTTGCAGTGAGCCGATGGTATAGGCTGTGGCGAGCAGTTTTCCGTCGGTCTTGCGTGCCGGATCCTCGCTATGTATCAGCTCCGGTTTCTCTGGCGGAACACACCAGTCGCCGTATTTGTCTTTCGAGATGATGCCTTCCTGGTCGCTATATTCGGTCATGATATGCATGAGCCACCGTTTGATGTACGGATAACTCTCAGCGATGGGTTGCAGGTTACCGAATTGCCGGTAAATCATATCGCATGTGAACGGTAGTGCGGCAGGCCACGTCACGTCATCGGTATAATAGTTCCAGAAGGCGGGTGCCACATCGGGAATGCAGCCGTCGGAGCGTTGCGCCTCGCAGATGTCGCGCATCCATTTACTGTAAAGGCGCTCGTTGTCGAAGATAAAACTCTCGCCCAGCGAGCCTATAGTACGGTCACCGAGCCATGGTTGGCGCTCATCACGCTGCGGACAGTCGATAGGCATACCCTTGTAATTGCTTCGTATGCCCCAGAAGGCATTCCTGTACACCTTATTTAATATGGTGTCGGAGCAGGAGAACGACCCGATGACGCTCATGTGGTCGTTCACGGGATAGGCTTTGATGGCGCATTCGTTCCCGTGCTTTGCCTGCACTTCAACATATCTGAAACCATGTGTCACGAATGTCGGTTTCCACCAACGTCCGTTTTCCGTTCCATTGCAGATGTATATGTCCTCACTACGTGCCGACCGCAGGTTGTCAGTATAGAGCTTTCCGTCGCCTGTCAGCCGTTCAGCATAGCGGATTCTGATGGTGTCGCCTTCATTTCCATTGATTTGCAAAGCCGTCCATCCCGCCATGTTTTGTCCAAAGTCGACAATCCATACGCCATTGCTCGTTTGCCGGACACTGACAGGCTGCATGGCTGTTTCTTCCGTCAAGCCAGGAGTGGGCTGCCCGCAAAGAGTTCCTTCGGGAATCGCCGTTCGCTCGGCCTGCAGCCATTGGCTGTCATCATAGCCTGGCATTGTCCATTTGTCCCCGTCCAGTTCCATCCGTGCATCATATACCTCGCCATCGTATTCGTTGTTGGCGCGTATGGGACCATTGACTGTCACACGCCATTTCTCGTCGGTGACCAGCCGTTCCGTCGTTCCGTCCTCATACTCTACGATGACGTTTAACCGGCATTTGGGCAGTCCGAACGTCGTGTTCTTGTATGGCTTGTCTTGCCGCATGTTGAATCCGCGGCCGTTTCCCAGCACGATGCCGATAGCTATGGGTTCATCCTGTCCCAATACATGACTCACATCATACGTATTATAATAGATGGTCTTGCGATAGTCGCTGGGAATGGGGGTGAGCACCTCGTTGCCGATACGTTGTCCGTTGATGAAAAGCTCGTAAAGTCCCACTGCTGCCACATATGCCGTAGCGTGCTTTACAGGTTTTTTCAGTTGGAATTCCCGGCGCAGATAACGGGCAGCCAAGCGTGAATGCCTGCCGCCTTGTTCTCCCTCCATCATCCGTTCCAGTCCGATCCACCTGCCACCCCAGTGTGTCTCGCCCAGTAGTCCGATGCTGAAAAAGGTGGGGGCAGGAATGGATGATGGCTTGGCCTTGCGTGCCGGTGAAGCGTCGCTCCAGTCGCTCTCGCCCTTGTTGGTGTATACTTTCACCTTCCAATATGCGCGCTGGTTGCTTCTGAGCGGTTTGCCCCGATAGACAATCCATAGCTGCTCGTCGGACGCAACGCCCCACGAGTCCCACAAGTCGCCATTCCCCTTGTCCAGTTTCTCTTTCGACGATGCCACAAGCACACGATAACCCGTCTGACGGACGTCGTTCTCGTCGGCTTCTATCTGCCATGAGAAGTGGGGAGTAACCGTCTGCAAGCCTATCGGACAGTCCATGTTCTCGACGCGCAGGTTGTTCACACGCACTCGGGCAGCCCACATCAGTGTGGGCAGCAGTGCCAGAAGCAGACAGGTGTTGATACGTTTCGCCATGTCATTTGTGTTTTAGATGCAGGAATCCCGTTCGGCATACCCACCGGCATAAGTCCGGTGTAGCAGTTCATTGTTGTCCGGCTTTTCCGTGAATAGTCATTAACCTGCACCAGTTGGACTCGCACAGGTAATGTAGAATAGGGTAGGCTGGAGCCATCGTCTCGTCGTAGAGATACCTCAGATGACGATAGGTGTGCCTTCTTTTTTGCTTCAGATGACGACGGCTGTGCCGCTCATGGCCACCATCAGGATGGAGTTGGTGTCGCCCATGGTCTCATAGTCGACATCAATGCCTACAATGGCATTGGCACCCAGGGCAAGGGCGCGCTCTTCCAATTCGCGCATTGAGGTGTTCTTGGCTTCAATGAGCACTTTCTCGTACGCTCCGGAGCGGCCTCCGAAGAAATCACGCAGCCCGGCTGCAATATCTTTGATGAAGTTGGCACCGATGATGGTCTCACTTGTGACAATACCTTTATACTCTTTGATGGTATGTCCTTCAATGGTTGGAGTTGTTGTCAGTAACATATTCGTTCGTTTTTTGGTTTCTACTTGTTTGCAAATATACGAAGAAAACTGTTGATGCGTTCAGCAAAGGCGTTAAAAAATAACAAGACAGGACAAAATAAGAGGGGCAGCCATCACGGCTGCCCCTGCTCCTAACAATCAAATAACCTAAAAAACTATTAACCTTTGTCGTGGCCGCCAGTACATGATGAGCGGCCCGACACGTCTGTAACATGCAATTATCTATATGCAGGATTTTGATATGCCTCTTTCTCCTCCTTCGACATAATCAGGCCATCGAGCTGACCCTGAGGAATCGGGCGGAGGTAGTATCCAGCGGGGATGTCACGCTTGTATTCTGCCAGGTCTTTGTCGGTGTAGCCCGAACCAGCGATGTGGTAGATGGTAGAACGCTCAGCCCACTTCTGTGTGCGGACGAGGTCGAACCAGCGGTATCCCTCACCCCAGAACTCACGGCTACGCTCGTCGAGGATGTAGTCGATGGTGATGGTTTGCGGTGTAGCAGCCAGCATCTCTGCAGAGTGGTCGATACTAACCTCCACGTTGTCGTTCTGGTTGAAGGTCATCTTTCCTGCACGTTCGCGCAGAACGTTCACGAGATTGCGAGCCTCTGTGTTCTTGTTCAGCTTCACGGCAGCCTCGGCAGCAACGAGATAGAGCTCAGAGAATTTGGCGATATTCCAAGGACGTGGGCTACCACCGTTAACCTTTGAGCCTAAGCCACCGTCATTGTCGGTACGATAGATACCAATCTTCCAGTTGATGGGGTACTTCTTACGGCTGATGTGGTTCACGGCAACTACGAAGTCGGGACGACCAGCCATCTCACCGAAGCCCAGCTTACCGTCGGCACCGGTATAGTTGATTTTGCTGTCCTCGCTCTCGGGAACCCAGCTGAAGTAAACCTCGTTAGGACCTACCTGCATACGGTTGGCACCGAACACAAAAGGCTCTTTACCACCAGCCTTCTGCCAGTTGGTGTGGTAGCGCAGGGTGAAGGTAGCATCGTAGCGTGAGTCGATAGCCTTGACAGCATCTTCCCACACACCGCCTTCCATGAAGTTATCGGCGATAGGAGCCATACGGGTCCAAGGACGGCCGAGGGCTTGCACAGCCTCACGCTGAATGGGGTTGATGGTGATTTCTTTACCATCCTTGTCGAGGGTCTTGGCAATCATCTCCGTGTAGTTCCAGGTCTCCATCCAGTAGGCGAAGTTCTCAGGCGAACCACCGCTACCCCAACCGTAGCCGGCACCGCCGTTACCAAACTTCTCGTCCTCGTCGTGGTCAGCATAGAGCATGATCTCCGAGTTACGATCGTTGGTAGCCACGTTCACGTCGTAGAATGTCTTCTGCAGTGCGTATGGGCCAGGATTGTTGATGGCCTGCATAGCTGTGTCGTAAGCTTTCTGGAAGTAGCTGTTAGCCTGTCCCTTGTCGCGGCTGCACTCAGGATAGGTGGGGATGTTATTGGGATTCTCCAACCACCATGCATAGGTCAGATAAGCCTTGGCGAGATACAGACGGGCCAGGTTCTTGGTGGCAGTACCTGTCAGACGGGGATTCTCGGGGAGGTCGGCAACTGCCTTCTCCAGGTCGCTGAAGATAGCGGCATAAACCTCAGGAACGGTGTTACGGACAGAGGTACGAACGGTAGAGGTGTTGAACCTCAACTCACCGGCACCCAGGTCCAGGGCAACACCACCGTAGGTCTGCACCAGCAGGAAATAGTCGAAGGCGCGGAAGAAATATGCCTCGGCGAGCAGAGAGGCGTCCATGCCTGCCTCTGCGCCGTTCTCAATGATACCGCTGGCGGTATTGATATTAGCGAAAGCAGCATCCCAGCAACCACCGGCAATACTGTTGTTCGGTGTCATCGTACCAACACCCGAGAGGTCGGCATCCTTGAAGTTACCATCGGCACTCTGAGCGTAAGTGTACTCGTCGGTACCGGTCTCCAAACTGTTCAGATAGTAACCGTTGCCATAGAAATAGCGCAGGTGTGCATAAAGAGAGGTAAGACCACCCTCAATACCCGCCTTCGTGGTGAAGAATGTCGGGTCGAACTGGCTGCGCGGCTGCTCGTCGAGCACGTCAGAGCAGGAAGTCATCGTGGTAGAAAGACCACAGCAAACAAGGCCTGCAGCGAGAATATATTTGATACTTTTGGTTTTCATATTCTTATCTATAATAATATTGTCAATTTTCAATTATCCATTGTCCATTAGAAGGTGACATTTACGCCAAACAGGAAGTTGCGTGTAGCAGGTGTGTTGTAACCTACGATAGGCATCTTGTGCTTTCCAAGGTAACCTTCGATACCGACAGCCGTGTTCTGGTTTGCAAAAGAGTTGGTCTCAGGATCAAGTCCGCTCTCGTTGTTGTATGGCGAGAAGAGCACGAATGGGTTCTGAACCGTAGCGTAGAGGCGCAGGCGGCTGATGCCGAGGTCCTTGATGCACTTCAGGT
Organism: Prevotella sp.; assembly: GCA_016291595.1. GTDB lineage: Bacteria > Bacteroidota > Bacteroidia > Bacteroidales > Bacteroidaceae > Prevotella. Next base: position 5,880 of record JAEEXN010000021.1, on the reverse strand, counting down.
TGTCGAAGTTGTAACCCAGTGTGATGGCGCGGAACTTCAGGTAGCCGGCATTGAAATATCCAAGGGTAGAACCGTACTTGGGGTTATCACTGCTCATGATGCCACCGGGCTTCGGATACTTGGCACCGGTATTCTCTTCTGTCCAGTAGTCAACGTCGAGCTGTCCACGACGACCTGACAGCATGTTCAGATAACCGTTGGCAGAGTGGATGGCGCTGATGAGCTTACCACCAATCTGGAAGGCACCGATAACAGTGAAGTCGAAATTCTTATAGGTTACAGTCGAGTTGAAACCTCCAATGAGGTCGGGCTCCATGCTCATAATCTCACGGTCGTCGGCACCAATCTGACGGGTTGGCTTGCCGTTCTCGTCGAGAGCTCTGTCGTGAGCCACCTTGATCATACCCACGTTGCCGGCCGGCTCGAGTACCTTCAACATCTCTTCCTCGCCAGCCTGCCAGAGTCCGATGTACTTATAGTCGTAGATGACATCGATAGGATGACCTGGGAACCAACGGTTGCCCTCGTCGGGAACAGGCTTTCCGTTCTCGTCAACAGCGCCCGTAAGCTTGGTCAGTTTGTTGCGGTTCTGATAGAGGTTGATACCAGCCTCCCAGTTCCAACCGTTCTTGTTGTCGATGATGACACCGTTCAGGGTCAACTCCCAACCTTTGTTCTCGGTATTACCGATATTACCGGTATAGCTGGTCACACCCGAGGTAGAAGGCAGCGATACGTCGAGCAGGATGTCGTTTGTCTTCTGAGTGTAGTACTCGAACGATCCAGAGAGACGGCCGTTGAAGAGTGAGAAGTCGAGACCGAAGTTCCATGTCTTCGAGTACTCCCATCCCAGCTCTGGGTTAGGCAGTGCATTCACATAGTAACCAGCCTTATAGGTGTTGCCGAAGTTGTAATTGCGAACAGCCAGTCCACCCAGTGTAGAATACGGGTTGATACTCTGGTTAGAGGTCTCACCGTAACCAATGCGCAGTTTCAGGTTGTCAACCCATGTGATGTCGCGCATAAAGTCCTCGCGTGCGATGTTCCAACCAGCGCTGACAGCAGGATAAGTGTGCCACTGATGTCCCTTGGCCAGACGAGAAGAAGCGTCCGAACGAAGAGCCACTGAAAGCATATACTTATTATCATAAGAGTACATCACACGACCCATCCAAGAGATCAGACCGCTTTGCCAGTAGTTGTAACCAGTGAGGTTTGCCTGACCGGTAGCCTTATCCAGTGCATAGTATTGGAAGTAGTCGGCAGGAATATCCTGTGCGTTAGCACCTGTTGACTCGTAGGTGGTCTGCTCGGCTGAGTACATGCCCACCACATTGAAGTTGTGCTTCTCAGCAAATGTGTGGTCGTAAGTAATCAGGTTCTCAACAGCCCAGTTGTATGTCTGGTTCTCCGAAATCCAACCACTGTTCACAGCTTTGGGATCCTTATTATTCACACCCGTACCGGTGAAGCCACCACCCTTAGAACTGCGATAGTTCAAACCGATGTTGATGCGATAAGAGAGACCCTCAACCCATGGGCACTTCACCTCACCAAACAAGGTGTTGTATGAACCGATACCCTTGTTCTCGCTGAGCCATACATTCTTGTCGCGCTCAACTGTCTCTTTGGTCACAACGCTCTGATCGTCGGCAGGCAGCGATACATAACGCTTCAGATTTCCGTCGGCATCGTATGGGCTGGCCAGCGGGCTCTTGCTCAGTACGCCGTACATATCGTTCACACCCTGGGTCTTGCGGTAGCTATTGTTGGTGCTCAGACCGAAACGGAACCACTTGCCAATCATTTGGTCGAAGTTACCACGAACGCTGATACGATTGTAACCCTCAGTAGGAACAACCGACTCGTCATGATAGTAACCGGCGCCGAAGCTGTAGCTGCCACCATTGGTGCCACCAGCGATGCTGACATCATGGTTGTGGCTGACACCTGTCTGGTAGTAAAGATCCTGCCAGTCGGTGTTGGTGTCATCGCTCTCGTCCAGAGAGTTCTTGTACAGGCCGGCATACTGACGCATCTTCGAGAACGTCGGACCGTCCATCATCGGATACTTGTGGAATACGGTCTTGAAGTTCACATAACCGTTGTAGCTTACCTTGGCGGGAGTTCCCTGAGAACCCTTCACGGTGGTGATGATAATCACACCGTTGGCACCACGAGAACCGTAGATGGCAGTGGCAGAGGCATCCTTCAAGATGTCCATTGACTTGATATCGGTAGGATTGATATCCGACAGCTGACCCATGAAGGGGATACCGTCGAGCACAATCAGCGGGTCGTTACTGGCACTCAGTGAGCGCTGACCACGAATACGGATCTGCATCTCGTCACCAGGCTTCGAACCTGTCTGCGTCATGAGCACACCGGCTACACGTCCCTGCAGGGCCTGAGCAGCATTCGTTGCTGCAACCTGGTTCAGTTTCTCACCGTTCACGTTGGCAACAGAACCTGTTACGGCCTCACGGCGCTGAGTACCATAACCGATGACCACCACCTCGTTCAGGTTGCGGCCCTCATCCTCGAGCAGAATGTTCAGATTCGACTGGTTGCCCACCTTGATTTCCTGTGATACATAGCCCACATACGAAACCACCAGCGTGGCACCCGGGTTTACGTTAATCGAGAAGTTACCATCGTAGTCGGTAACCACACCGTTGGTCGTACCCTTTTCCAAGATGGTAGCACCAATCAGAGTGCCCATCTTGTCGCTCACGCGACCTGTCACTTTCTTGGCTTGCTGCACAGCAGCCACCGATTGACTGTCGGTAGCAGCATAAGCCTGCGTAGTACTGGTCAGTCCGAAAATCAGACACAGACCCACGCACAAAACAGATTTTCTTAAGTTTACATGCATAGCATTTCTTTTTATTTGTTAGTTATAAAAAATTTAGGTATTCTCTTCTCTTGGAAGTTTCAATATTTACATGTTACCACGCACATTGTTAAAATGTTCCGCTGCAAAGTTAATTTTTATTTTAATATGTGTCATATGAAAATGTTTCATCTCGGTTTACTTTTGTGCCAACCGTGGTACCCTTGGATGCATGTAACATTTAGAAAATTTTTTGATACATTTTCATATGACTATTCGTTAGCCTATCAATACCTATCACCCATTCCCTTGTTTGAGAAACATTTTAACTCGGGTACTCAAGTATTTGAAATGCAGTTTTGGAGAATCTGTGGATTTGTTTTTACACAAAGAAAAGCTCCAGTCCTGACAAGGACTGGAGTAAGAGGAAACCCCTTTTCGAGTTGAGGCTTTGAATTTTGGACCTTGAACGCGTATCAGCGCTTTTGAACCTCCCATCTTTCCAGAGAGGAGATGGTGGCTATTTCACCACCACCTTCCGTCCGTTTCTGATGAACACGCCCTTCTGTGGCTTGTCGATGGGCTGACCCTGCAGGTTGTACCAGCGGCCGTCAGTGGCGGCACGATGCTCCATCGTCGCAATGCCCGTTCCTGCCTGTTCGCTTTCCACTATGTTGGCAAACCACGTCCATCCCGACAGTGCCTCATACTGCGCTTTGGTGCCGATAGGCACATAGAGCGTGGCGGTACAGGGTGTCATGTCTTCTTGTTGTGTTTGGTCATTCCATGTACTTGTTGCAAACGTGTAGTTGCTGATAGCTTGGGGGACAGTGATATGTGAAACAACAGCCTCTATTTTTGTGCATCCTTTGATTAATTGTACCCCAAACTCCTTCAGCGTGGCAGGCAGTTCGAGTTTTGTCAGTCCATACATATAGGCGAAAGCATAATCGCCGATGGACGTCACTCCCTCGGGTATGGTCAGGTTCTTGATACCTCTACAGTTATAGAATGCCTGTTCACGAATGGTCTTCAGTGAAGTGGGTAATGTAAGTTCTGATACGGACACATACATGAATGCCTGTTTGCCTATGGTCTCAAGGTCTTCAGGGAGTGTCAGCGATCGCAGTTGCCAGCAATTGTAGAATGCTGAGTTTCCGATGCCAGTCACCCGATATTCCTTACCGTCGATGCTTACCGTGGCGGGGATGCTGAGTTCTGTGAATTCTTGATAGCTCGTGTCCTGTATGACGGTGGCTTTGTCACCGCCAGTACTATAGGAGTAGCGCAGCCTGCCAATTGTTGTCTCCTGCAGCTCGCCCTCTTCGATATCGGTAAACCACTTCCAACCCGATAGTGACTCATACTGCGCCTTGGTGCCGATGGGGATGTAAAGTGTAGCGAGTGAGGGAGTCAGGTCATATTGTTGGGTTTGCTCATTCCATCTATTCGTGGCAAACGTGTTGTCGCTGATGGCAGGAGGATTGGTGTTACGTGAAACGACAGACATTAATTCTGTGCATCCCTCGATTACTTGTACCCCAATTTCCTTCAGTGAGCTTGGCAGTTCGAGTTTTGTCAGTCCATACATATAGGCGAAAGCATAATTGCCGATGGTCGTTACTCCCTCAGGTATGGTCAGGGTCTTAATACTGTTACTGTTATAAAAGGCATTTTCACCGATAGTCTCAAGCCCTTCAGGTAGCGTCACTGACTGCAGTTGCCAGCAGCCACTAAATGCCGAGTTGCCGATACCGGTCACCCGATAGTTCTTGCCGTCGATACCGACCGTGGCGGGGATGCTGACCTCAGTGAGTTCCTGATAACTTGCGTCCTTAATGACGGTGGCCTTGCCGTTGCCCGTACAGTAGTGGTAGTGAAGCCCGTCAACAGTTGCCTCCAGCAGTTCACCCTCCTCGATGCCGGCAAACCACTTCCAGCCCGACAGTGCCTCATACTGTGCCTTAGTGCCGATAGGGACATAGAGCGTGGCAGGCGAGGAAGTCAGGTCATATTGTTGGGTTTGCTCATTCCATATCTGATAGGCAAACGTATTGTCACTGATAGCAGGAGGATTGGTGTTACGTGAAATGACAGTTTCCAATCTCGAGCATCCTTCGATTAATCGTCTCCCAAATTCCGTCAGCGTAGCAGGTAGTTCGAGTTTTGTCAGTCCATACATATAGGCGAAAGCATAATTGCCGATGGTCGTTACTCCCTCTGGTATGGTCAGGGTCTTAATACCGTTACTGTTATTGAAGGCATCGTTACCGATAGTCTCAAGGCCTTCAGACAGCGTCAGTGACTGCAGTTGCCAGCAGCTTCTAAATGCCGAGCTACCGATTGCAATTACCCGATAACTTTTACCGTCGATACTGACTGTTGCGGGGATGCTGACCTCTGTGAGTTCCTGATAGCTGTCGTCCTGTATGACGGTGGCCTTGCCGTTGCCCGTGCAGTAGGAGTAGCGCAACCCGCCGACAGTTGTCTCCAGCAGTTCACCCACCTCGATGCCGGCAAACCACTTCCAGCCCGCCAGTGCCTCATACTGCGCCTTGGTGCCGACAGGTACGTAGAGTGTGGCAGGCGAAGGAGTCAGGTCATATTGTTGTGTTTGCTCATTCCATCTACTCGTGGTAAACGTGTAGTCGCTAACTGCAGGAGGGTTCTGGATATAAGAGCATACTGCCGAGAGATGATTGCAATAATAGAAGATATTCTCACCAAATCGGGTGACGGTAGACGGCAGCACTACTTTATTGAGATTGTTGCAATAAGCGAAGGCATTGTTTCCGATGGATGTCACCCCTTCAGGAATGGTTACCGATGCGATTTGGTACCAATCTTCGAATGCCCTGTCGGCAATGCGGGTGACTTGGCAGTCTACACCGCTGGCGGTTACTTTTTGAAGGATTGTCACGTCCCCGCTAATGTCATGATAATTCTTGCCATCATTGATAACGATAGCTTTCCGATAGTCGGGTATGCATCGATAGGTAATTCCGTCGACAACAACTAACTCGGAATCTGCCACCTTTATTGTAGTC
>JAEEXN010000111.1 GCA_016291595.1 Prevotella sp. | reverse complement strand
AATCGAACGTCGTAGAGAGATTATCGACCTGCTTTTCAAGTCGGCTCCACTGGGCATCGGCATATCCGTCCCAGTAGAAGGCCTGCAGCATCACGCCGCCATATTTCTCAGGCCAGCCCTGAGCCATCATGCCCAGTGCAAAAACCATCATCAGCAATGTTGTGTAAAATCGTTTCATAAGTCTATAGTTTTAATTTCTTCTGCGAATATACAAATAAATTCCATACGTTGTGTTTTCCTTTTGCATTCTTTTATATTCAATATTGTGCAATCGTTTGCATTTTCCAACTCTTTTGTCTTATTTTCTACGATGCAAAATAGAGTTGCAAACGATGAGCGATGGAACTGAGAAGAATAATAGAGTTGCAAACGATGAGCGATGGAACTGAGAAGAATGGCTGGAGCATGTGGCTTTCAATTCTATCTGCACAAATGACAAGGCACAAAAACAGCCGCCAGAGATTATCTGACGGCTGTCATTTCTAAACACACGCAGTTTAGCGTCATTTTCGATGCTTTCTGCACCGTTGGCTCTTGCGAGCGTTTATTCTACAGTACAGAAGATCTTGTCTGAGGTCTTACGTGTTGGATAGAGCTTGATAGTCTTGCCCACTGCTCCAAGATTCTTTCCATCAGCAGCCAGATCGTTAATCATCATCGAAGGCTCAACAGAGTCATTTCCTCCCAGATTGATTCCCCAACCATTGTTTGCGGTGAACTTCCATCCGTTGCCATCAACACCTGCATTATTGATGACATAACAGTAGTTCTCTGCATCCCATGTCATCTGCTGTGCATCATCGCCAGGATTCCATCCGTTGAAGCTACCCACAAGGTTCATATTGTTGATACGCACTGCGTTGAGTGTGCCGTTGGCGAGATCAAGAGTAAAGAAGTAAATGCCCTCACCAGCCGTGGCCTTGATGTTGCTGCCACCGCCAAGCTCCAAGTCTCCGTTGACGCCACCCGTGAAGGTGCCATAGTTGATCTCGTTGTCCCATGAACCGGCTACACGCTGGAACTTGAATTCATTGCCCCATCCGTTAGGATCAGCACAATAGATGTAGCCTGTGTAGATGCCGTTCTGGTTCGTGAGCGCCAGTTTCTGGTCGGCCTGCGACCAACCGTCGGTAGCACCAATGAAGTAGACAAACGGATTGAAAGCAATTTCCTCGTAGCTCCAAGTCTGGTCAAGCATGTTGAAGGTCAAACGGATATACTTCGTGTTGGCGTTGATTCCCTCAATCTTGAAGTTGCCACCAACATTGTTGTAGTTGAACTTGCCTTCTTCATCGCCTGCTGCCAGACAGCCACTCCAGTCGCCACCCAGACCATTGTCGGGAGTAGCCTTGAACTCGAGAGAGCTTGGATTACCCATGCTTTCCATATTGAGCGTGCAAGTGAAGGTGGGGTTGGCATAAGGATCGTCACCTCCGTTAGAGAGCAAGAAGTCGGTATTGGTGTTGTCCCAGCCGTTCATCGTACCCGTGAGATAGTATGCAGAAGCAATTACAGGAGCCTTTGGCACTACCTGGAAAGTCACCTCGCCGGCATTGATTTTTACTGCAGCACCGTTCTGCATAGCATAGAGATACACTGTGCCTACCACTGAGCGGGCCTCTGGACGCAGACCATAAATGGAAGCAACATAATCAGAAAGGGCTTGACCAGACACCTTACCGTCGACAGTTGCTGGAAGGATGGTACCATCGGCAAACACCACCTCGCCTTTTACGAGCTCAACTCCTTCGGGCAGGGTTGTAGATGGAACCGTGAATGCCGGCACATCCAGCGCGTCGCTCACCTCAACAGCGTTGAGATCGATGAGAGCAGTTTGACCTGCAGAGAATCCGGGCACTACCACAGCGCCATCGGCCTCAGCCACCTTCAGACCAGCGAACTCGTTATCCTCAGGACCGCAAGCGGCCATGAACAAACCCGCAAAAGCGAGCATCAGATATATTGATAACTTTTTCATTGTTCAGTTCTTTTATCGTATTAATGAATGAAATGTTATTCAACGGGCACCACACACATCTTGCTGGTGATATCGTTGATGTAGAAGCGGTAGGTACCCTTGGCACACTTGATGTTGTCGCCACCGCCAACGCCTACAGCTGCGAAGTTATCGCTGCTGACCGTCCATGCAGCACCCCAGTTGGTGCCCCAGTCGTGGTTGGCGCGGAACTTGAACTCAACATCGTCGTGAGTGAAGGTGTGCTCAACATACCAGTTGTGAGGAGTCACCTGAACCATGTCGACATCGGCAGACCAGTCATCTGTCCAGTTACCAATGAGGGAGATCATGTCATACTCTGTAGGCTCTTGATTCTCCAGCTTCGTCCACGAGTAGCTCATGTGGTGCTTGTCGAATGTGAAGGTGTAGAACTCAGCCGTCGGAGAAGATATAGCCTGAGCATCAGCATTGATGATGGTACCGCTCTCGCTGGCGTCACCATCGGTGATGCAGCCATAAGCATTGTCCCAAACTTCTCCAAATGCGTCTTCCTCTGCCCAGATCTTCAGATCCCATGCGCCAGTGAACTTAGTGGTATAGGTGTAAACGTCTCCACCCTCAGGATAGAACAGGGCGGTGATAGCAGCAGCGCCACTCCAACCCGGTTGTGCACCAACCATGTAGAACAACAGTGACGGAACAGGAGGCAGCACATAAGAAGTGGTAGCTGTGAACTGTACTTCCTGCGAATAAACAGTGGTGGTATCCTCCATACCGTTGAGGTAGGCGCGAACGCGGGCTTTTACTTTAGCAGTCAGTGGGAACTCACTCTCGCTGCGTCCCAGTTCCACCAAGCCATTGGTGATGGCGCCAGCAATCTCGCTGGTGGGAACGGTGATAGCCAAAGGATTCTCGTTGCTAGTATCAGTCATCTGCCAAGTAGACCAAGAGCTACCATTCTCAGATGCGGCAAACTCCATCATGTAGGTGATATGAGCCGTATAGCCATAGTTGGGCTGGTCGACCTTGAAAGTAAGGCTCTGACTATTGTCCAAGTCAATGGTATTGGCCGTGATGCCAGGAGCATAGAGCACGAAACTGCCATTGGTAGGTATCTGCAGAACGGGATTTTCATCGCGATCGGTAGAGCAGGCAGAGAATGCTACTAATGCCAAGAGCATAGATGCAAATATATTTATTTTTTTCATTTTCAATTGAGTTTTAAAATTGCTGTTTGCTTTCTTTTAGATGATGCCGGGCGGCAGTACCGCCGGCATTCGCTCCATCAGGATTTAATAGCCAGGATTCTGCACCAGGTTGTCGTTTGCAACCAGATCGCTTGAAGGTAATGGGAAGATAGAACGATAGTCTGACAGAGTACCACCTGCAGCAGTTCCACCAATCCATATGCGGCGCACGCCTGTGAAGTTGCCAAAACGAATCATGTCAACACGACGACGGCCTTCGAAACCGAACTCGCGGCTCCACTCATCTTCGACATCAGAGAGCGAGAATACGCTGATATTGCTATTGGCATGAGCGCGGTTGCGCAGATCCTTGATATAACCCAATCCCTTACCACTCACTTGGCCTCCATTCAAACGGGCGTCAGCCTCTGCGTAAGTGAGGTAAGCCTCAGCCAGACGGAAGAGCGGGAAGTCGTAGTCGGTATGCTCGGCATTGTGAGTCTCACTGCCATCAGCATGGGTGTTCAGGAACTTCACATAGCCATAGCCTTCCTGGAACTTGTCCTCGTTCTCAATTTCCATCTCATGACCCTGAGTCATGAACAGGCAACGGTCGTCACCGGCAGCCTCGATCAGATCGGCAGGAGTACCACTGGGAGCGTCGTTGTTGGGGAACCACTTCTGGATGAAGTACTTCTTGGTACGAATACCACCCCAGTTGCTGGTGATACCTGTAGGATAGGCAGCAATATCGTCGGCGTTCACAGCACCTGCGCAAAGGAACACACCGCCCCAGCTCTGAGTGAGCTCACCATCGAACAGAACGGGGAATACGATCTCATTCTGAGCACCATTGGTGTCGTTGTCGCCCATGAACAGGAGCTGATAACCTGTATAGCCGTTCTTGCCTGCAGTACTCAGAGAATAGCCTGAGTTGATGGCTTTCTCAGCATAGTTGCGGGCATCTTCCCAACGGGCCTTACCCGTGTAGACCTCAGCATTCAGATACATACGCATGAGGAGCATGTAGCCTGCCACAACGTCTGCACGACCGTATTTCACGCTCTTGGCAGCGGCAAGTACGTTAGAGCCCTCACCCTCGCCAATGATATCCTTCACTTCGCTCTCGATGAAATTGAACACTTCCAGACGAGTAGCCTGTACAGGAGCCTCGGCAGACACGTGGGTGATGAACGGGGGATTGCCGAACATATCCATCAGATAATAGTAATAGAGTGCACGCATGAAACGAACCTCAGCCACCTTGTGAGTGTAGTCTTCGAGAGACTCGGGAGCATTGTCGAGGAAGAAGTTGGCAAGTGTAATGCCGAACATGCAACGATAGTACAAACCACGGAGCAAAGCATGGTTGTCGCCCCATGTGCCACGGTTGAACTCAGGAATACCAGCATCGGTAAGCCATGCGCAGAGTGCCTCGTCGGAAGACAGTTCGTTGGCATACCAGACAACACGCATGAACACCGACATACCCTCGTCGATATCACTGGGAAGGTCGCTGCTTCCGTGAGGGCCGGTAAGACCAGTAAGAGCCAAATTGCCGTAAATCTTATTCAAGACTCCGTCAAAATCAGCTTGAGTGGTTTGCTGTGGGTTAGGGTTGTCCGGATGTAATGAGCCACCAAAAATAGTGGCATCGTCGGCACAGGCGGTAAAGCACAGTGTAGCAACACCCATGAGGGCCACAGCCATTATATTTTTAATACCTTTCATATTCATAATGATTATTCCTTATTATTTATTGATACAAGGTAGGATTAGAAATTCAGACTCACACCCAGAATGGTGGTGAACGGACGAGGATAGATGCTGCTTTCTATGCCGCTTTGAATCTCCGGATCAAGACCTTCGTAGTCGGTGATGGTGAGAATATTCTGTGCAGTCACATAAGCACGGCCACTGATGTTTGCGCCAAAGAGCTTTTTGAACGAATAACCAACAGTGAAGTTGTCGAGCTTGAAGAACGAGGCGTTCTGTATCCAGCAGTCGGATGCAGGCTGTGCCTCAGAGGCATCTTTCAGACCATACTTCAGCGCCAGCGTAGGTATGTTGTGCATGAAGTTAAGTGTCGAGCCCAAGCCCTGACCGCTGATGTAAGTACCGTTGATGTTGGCATTGAAGACATGGTTGCCGAAGCTTGCACGAGAGTTGAAACTGAAATCCCAGTTCTTATAGGTCACTTTCGAACCCAGACCCATGGTCACATCGGGATCGGCACGATAGAAGAAGTAGCGGTCGTCGCTGTCGAGTGTGCCATTACCGTTGCGGTCGACGAAGGTATGAGGAACGATGTTTCCGTTCTGATCGTATACCTGACGATAAACGTAGAAGGCACTTGAAGCGTGACCTGTCTGATAAGCCTGACCATTCTTCGAGAGACCGATGCCACCATGCTCGATTAGGTCGGAAGCCAGATCGTCAATCTTATTCTTGTTATAGGTGAAGTTGTAGGTTACTTCCCAGTTCAGGTCCTTAGAGACGATGGGACGAACAGTAGCCATAAACTCTACTCCCGTGTTGTGGAGCTCACCGATGTTACCCACTGTCTGTGCACCGAAGTTAGCACCTGCGGGAACATAAATATTATTAATCAGGTCGGTGGTCTTACGATAGTACCAGTCGGCGGTCAGAGCCACGCGGTCGTTCCAGAGCGAGAGGTCGAAACCTACATCGTAGGTGGTGGTCTTCTCCCATGTCAGATCGGAGTTGAAAACACCCGGGCGAACGGTCTGTCCGTTACCGAACAGAGGATAGTATGCATGGTCGTAGTTTGTTGTGAAGGCCGGGATGTAGTAGAAATCATAACCAATGTTCTGCTGACCGGTCTTACCGTATGTCAGACGGAACTTCAAGTCGCTGATGGCCTCAACATCTTTCAGGAAACCTTCTTCTTTCACGCGCCAAGCAAAAGCTGCTGCAGGGAAGTAGCCCCACTCATGACCCTTGGCGAAGCGCGACGAACCGTCGGCACGCATGGTGAACGTGAAGAGGTAGCGGTTCAGCAAGGTGTAGTTCAAACGGCCGATCCAAGAGCGCAGGCGGTTCTCTGACTCCCACTCCGTGATACCAGTAGGCTCATTGTATTTGCTGCCGGCACCCACAGAAGCTGTCTGAGGAATCGTTCCATGGCCGTAGTTGTCGCTCCACGCATGGTAGCGCTGCCACTCGTAACCAACCTGCACGTCCAGATTGTGAACGTCTTCTTTCAGTTCCTTGGTGTACTGCAGGAAGATGTTGAAGATATTGTTGTAGTTCTTGTTTTTGCTCCAGCCGTCCCAGCCATAGTAGTAGCTGGAAGTGGTGTAAGGACTGTTATGCGTGTCTTGCTTGGCGGTGGTGTAGTTTCCAGCCAGATTGGCAAGAACATGCAAGTCTTCCAGACCGTGGATAGAATAGTCGATGGCAACATTGCCCTGCAATGTGGTAGCATTCGACTTGGTTCCGTTGTTCTCTACGAGAGCGACAGGGTTGGCAACTGCGTTGCCGTCGAAAGCATATTCCCAGGTATTGTCGTTGGGGAATCCTGCAGCCTTTGCCCACTGGTAGTAACCGTTAAAGTACTTGTTGTACTTGTCTTGATTCAGACGGATGGGCTTGGTGGGATCCATAGCGGCTGCATAGCCGATGGATCCGTTGTCCCAACGGCGCTGAGCCGACATCACCTTACCTGAGATATTCAGGCGCAGATGGTCTTTAAACAGCACCGGAGCAAGGTTGAAGCTGCCTGTGTAACGGCGGAAGAAGGTCGACTTGACGATACCATCCTGACTGGTAAAGCCGCCTGACACGCGATAAGGCATGTGGGCTGTGCCACCAGTGACCGTGATGTTGTGGTCGGTCGAAATGGCCGGACGGTAAATCTCATTCTGCCAGTCGGTATTGGCAAACTGCTGCACACCGCTCGCATCGGTGTAACCCAGCAAAGCATACTCGGGGCTGTCCTCGCCAAAGGTCTCGCTGACGAACTTCTGGAAGCCAGGACCGTCGAACACATCGATGGTCTTTTTCTTCACAGAGACAGAGACATTACCATTGTATGACACTTTGGCCTTCTGGCCTGCTCTACCCTTCTTCGTGGTAATGATAATCACACCGTTAGAAGCACGTGAACCATAGATAGCGGTTGCCGATGCATCCTTCAGGACTGTGAAGCTCTCAATATCGTTCGGGTTGATAGATGCCAATGGGTTCATGCCAGAGATACCGGCAGGGTCGAGCTGCAAACCGTCAACCACATAGAGTGGGTCGTTGGATGCAGAAAGAGACGAACCGCCACGGATACGAATCTTTGAGCCGGCACCAGGAGAACCGCCCTCACTGACGATGTTCAGACCTGCCACCTTACCAGACAGCATGTCGTCGGCACTTGTCTGCAAACCGTGACTTAACTCATCGGGCTTGATAGCGGTAACCGAACCGGTCAAGTCGTTTTTCTTGGCACGGCCGTAACCGATAACCACCACGTCGTTCAGCAGCTGGGCATCGTCTTGCAGCACGATTTCCAGTTGAGGAGCAGCGGCGACACGGGCCTCTTGATAGCCCACGTAGCTTACCGTGATGATAGCGCCCTGATTGGCTTTAATAACGAAGTTACCGTCGAAGTCGGTCACCACGCCACCCGTTTGTCCTTCAACACGGACAGTAGCGCCGATGATACCTTCGCCAGTAGCATCCTTCACGTGGCCATTGACAGTAATCTGCTGTGCAAAGGCACTGATTGATAGGAAAAGACCTAAAAATAAGGTCAGCATCCTAACAGGAATTTTAAATTCTACCTGCTTCATCATTCTACATTTTATTTGGTTAAAGTTATAATTGTTTATTTCGTAAATTGCTTACTTCTCGTTAGTTGCGGCTTTTAGTCAGAAAAACTGTTGCAAATATAATAGGTTTAGAAATATGTTGTACTTTTTTATGTAAAAAAAACAATATTTCTGTTGTGCAAACGTTTGCATTAATAAAAAAGGGTTTATGTAATATTTTGAGGAACAACGTGTTGGATTTTGCTTTAACTTTGCAAAAAGTTCCAATCAACGACTAACCTCTGATTCATCATGAAAGAGCCTAAACAAATTACGATGAAGGATATAGCCAACGCCTTTGGGGTGTCGGTGGCTACTGTCTCACGTGCTTTGCAGGACAGCCCGCGCATCAGCGCTGAGCGCCGGGCTCAGATACAGGCGTATGCGCGCGAACATAATTTTATTCCTAATATGATAGCAGAGTCGTTGCGCCACAGTCGTCTGAAGCCCCTGAAGGTGATAGGCGTCATCGTGCCGGAGATAGCCCATTTCTATTTCTCCAGCATCCTGTCGGGAATTGAGGAGGAAGCCTCGTCGCGTGGCTATCGTATCATGGTGGCACAGAGCGACGAGCGATACGAGCGGGAGGTGCGCATATGCCAGTCGTTCTACGAGAATAAGGTCTGTGGCATTATT
>JAEEXN010000020.1 GCA_016291595.1 Prevotella sp. | reverse complement strand
TTGCCATGACTTAATTAAATGATAAAATAAAAACTTTAAATTTCGAAATTTGCTAAAAAGCATGCAAAGGTAAGAAAAAAAATGTAATTCCTTACCTTCGTTATGCTTATTTAACTTTTTCGTGTTACTTTTTAGCCCTGACGCATCTTGTACTTAGGGTTCTTCTTGTTGATCACGAACAGACGACCCTTACGACGTACGATCTTGCAGTCGGGTGTACGCTTTTTTAATGATGCTCTTGTCTTCATATCTCTTTTGTTTATTTGTATCTAAAAACGATTCTGCCTTTTGTCAGGTCATAAGGACTCATCTCCACCTTCACCTTGTCGCCAGGCAGGATTTTGATATAGTGCATTCTCATCTTGCCTGAGATATGCGCAATGATCTGGACTCCATTCTCCAACTCTACTCGGAACATTGCATTGGAGAGGCTCTCCACGATGGTTCCGTCTTGCTCGATAGCAGATTGCTTTGCCATATTTATATTTTGATTTCCTTACTAATTACTGATCTTACGACCGAAAGCCTTGTATGTCCAAAAAGGTCTCTTACACATAGCTTTAGAACCCCAGGCTCTCTATTTCCTCAAACGTTGATAAAACTTCAGCTTTTCCTTTACGAATGGCAATGGTATGCTCGAAATGAGCTGCCGGCTTGCCGTCGCGTGTGCGGACTGTCCAGCGGTCAGCATCCAGCCAGATGTCGCGCTTGCCCATGGTAATCATCGGCTCTATCGCGATACACATTCCGGCCTTGAGCATAACCCCGTTTCCACGCCTGCCGTAGTTAGGCACTTGCGGATCCTCATGCATTTCGCGCCCGATGCCATGACCTGTCAATTCGCGGACGACTCCATAGCCACGACTCTCGCACAAATCCTGGACAGCACTGCCGATATCGCCCAGATGTCTTCCTGCCTGCGCATTCTCAATTCCAAGATAGAGCGACTCTTTCGTGGTATCGAGAAGCCGTCTCACTTCCTGACTGACCTCTCCCACACAGAATGTATAGGCGGAATCGCCATTGAAGCCATTCAGAAGTGTTCCACAGTCAATCGAGATGATGTCACCCTCTTTCAGGATGGTCTTCTCGTTAGGAACCCCGTGCACTACAACATCGTTAACCGATGTGCAGATGCTGGCGGGGAATGGCCCTCCATAAGGATTCGGGAAATTCTTGAACGTTGGAACAGCTCCGTGGTCTCTGATGAACTCCTCGGCAATATGATCCAAATGGAGGGTCGTTACACCTGGTTTGATATGTTTCGCCAATTCCGCAAGTGTTTTCCCAACCAGCTGGTTGGCCTTGCGCATCAGCTCAATTTCATCTTCAGTCTTCAGAAATATCTTCATTAGTACAAAATACTAATATGCAGACACTCCGCCTTTGTTGTGAACCCGGCCAGCATTCAGAAGTCCGTCGTAATGACGCATCATCAGATGGCTTTCAATCTGCTGGAGAGTATCGATAACGACACCGACAAGAATCAGCAGTGATGTTCCTCCGAAGAACTGCGCAAATCCTTGCTGTACATTGAGCAGACCTGCAAAAGCGGGCATAATGGCGATGAAGGCGATGAACAGAGAACCTGGGAAGGTAAGACGAGACATCACCGTGTCGATGAAATCGGCTGTCGGCTTGCCGGGCTTAATTCCAGGAATAAATCCATTGTTACGCTTCATATCCTCAGCCATCTGTGTCGGATTCAGGGTAATTGCTGTATAGAAATAGGTGAAGGCAATAATCAGAATTGCATAGATCACATTATACAGGAAACTACGGTTATCCGTCAGCGACTGAACTACCCAGTTGGTATTCTCTGCCGAGAAGCGCATCACTGTGAGCGGGATGAACATCAATGCCTGGGCAAAGATGATAGGCATCACGTTAGCTGCGAAGAGCTTCAGGGGAATATACTGGCGTGCACCACCATACTGCTGGTTGCCAACAAGGCGCTTGGCATACTGTACAGGAACCTTGCGAACAGCCTGAACGAGGAGAATAGCTGCACATACAACGAAATAGAGAATGAGCAACTCGACGATGAACATCACGATACCACCACCACTGATTGCAGTGAAACGAGAGCTGGCCTCCTGGAAGAAAGCCTGTGGCAGACGTGCGATGATACCAATCATAATGATCAGCGAGATACCATTTCCTACGCCCTTATCAGTAATGCGCTCACCCAACCAGAGGATGAACATACTGCCTGCTGCGAGAATGATTGTAGCGGGAATCATGAAGGTTGACCAGCTGATGCCTGTTGCCAGCGCGCCGGTAGCCTGCATCTTCAGGTTCATCAGGTAGGCAGGAGCCTGGAACAGCAGGATAGCCACTGTCAGGATACGTGTATACCAGTTGATCTTCTTTCTTCCGCTCTCGCCCTCGCGCTGCATCTTCTGGAAATAAGGTACAGCAACAGCAAGCAGCTGCATCACGATAGAAGCAGAGATGTATGGCATGATTCCCAACGCAAAGATAGACGCATTGGAGAACGCACCACCTGAGAACATGTCAAGCAGTGACATCAGACCGCCTGCAGTCTGTGACTGAAGTTTTTCCAACATGCCCGGATTGATGCCAGGAAGCACCACAAACGAGCCGAAACGGTAAATTGCCACGAACAGGAGGGTGATGAGGAGTCGCTGACGCAAATCCTCAACCTTCCAACAGTTCTTCAGGTACTCAATAAACTTCTTCATTTTTTTAGATTATAGTTGTGTTACCACCAACTGCCTTGATTGCCTCTTCGGCAGTCTTAGAGAAAGCATTTGCCTCAACCTCGAGCTTAGCCTTCAGCTCACCTTTGCCAAGAATCTTAACAAGGCTCTTGCCATTGGTGATATGAGCGGCCTTTAGTTCCTCGATGCCGATCTTTGTGAGGTTCTTCTCCTCTGCCAGCTTCTGGAGAGTAGAGAGGTTCACTGCAAAGTATTCCTTGTGGTTGATATTCTTGAAACCAGACTTCGGAACACGACGCTGGAGTGGCATCTGACCACCTTCGAAACCAATCTTTCTCTTATAACCAGAACGAGCCTTGGCTCCCTTATGTCCACGAGTAGAAGTACCACCCAGACCAGAACCGGTACCACGGCCAATACGACGACGTGAATGAGTTGAGCCTTTAGCTGGCTTTAACGTATTTAATTTCATGATTACTTCTGTTTAAAAGATTAATTATTCAACTACGGTTACCAGATGATGAACCTTGCGGATCATACCACGAAGAGTAGGAGAATCTTCCTTCTCAACAACTTGGCCAATCTTGTTAAGACCCAAAACCTTCAAAGTGCGCTTCTGGTCTACAGGATAACCGATTTTGCTTCTAATCTGCTTAATCTTAATTGTTGCCATGATTATATCTCCTTCACTTAACCGTTAAACACTTTACTCATACTGATACCACGGTTGCCAGCAACGGTGTAAGCGTCGCGCATCTCGCTCAGAGCTGCGATAGTAGCCTTCACCAGGTTGTGAGGGTTAGAAGAACCCTTCGACTTGGCAATCACGTCTGTGATACCAACACTCTCCAATACGGCACGCATAGCACCACCGGCCTTTACTCCAGTACCAGGAGCGGCAGGCTTGATAAGAACCTTGGCACCGCCATAAGAAACTTCAGCCTCGTGGGGAACAGTACCCTTCAGGACAGGAACCTTAACGAGGTTTTTCTTTGCTGACTCAACACCTTTAGCAATAGCTGCTGTTACTTCGCCAGCCTTTCCAAGACCCCATCCGATGATACCATTACCGTCACCTACAACGACGATGGCAGCGAATGTGAAGGTACGACCACCCTTTGTTACCTTGGTAACACGGTTGATAGCAACCAAACGGTCTTTCAACTCAACGTCACTATTTACTTTTACTTTATTAATTGCCATAATCGTTTAGAATTTAAGTCCACCTTTACGTGCTGCATCAGCAAGCTCCTTTACGCGGCCGTGATACAGATAACCGTTACGGTCGAATACAACCTTCTCAATACCAGCTTCGAGAGCCTTCTTGGCAACAATCTCGCCAACCTTGGCAGCCTGCTCCTTCTTAGGCATGGTCTCCATACCCAGTGAAGATGCGGAAGCGAGGGTCTTACCGGTCAAATCGTTAATAATCTGAACGTAGATCTGCTTGTTAGAGCGGAATACGCTCATGCGGGGACGCTCAGCAGTACCATTGACGTTCTTACGAATTCTATACTTGATCTTGATTCGTCTTTCAATTTTCTTTGTTGTCATAATCGTAATTAATTTAATAGATTAAGATTACTTAGCTGCGGCTGACTTACCCGACTTGCGACGGATAACCTCGCCCTTGAACAAAATACCTTTTCCTTTGTATGGCTCAGGCATACGGAAAGAACGAATCTTAGCGCAAATGAGACCGAGCAGCTGCTTGTCGCATGACTCGAGGATAATCTGAGGATTCTGGTTACGCTCCATCTTGGTCTCTACTTTCACCTCGCTGGGAAGCTGGAGGAAAATGGGGTGTGTATAACCCAGAGAGAACTCTATCAGGTTGCCCTGATTGGAAACACGGTAACCAACACCGACCAGTTCCATGTGCTTCTTGTAGCCCTCGCTGACACCAACAACCATGTTGTTGATCAGTGAACGGTACAAGCCGTGGAAAGCCTGCTTCTGCTTAATATTTACCGGACTCTTCTCGTCAATCTCAAATGTTATCTGACCATTCTCCATCTTCATGATGATAGACGGATCAACTTTCTGAGAGAGCTCACCCTTCGGACCCTTTACGGTTACGATACCGTTCTCGTGAGATACAGTAACACCTGCGGGAATGTTAATTGGCAATTTTCCTATTCTTGACATATTCAATCCTCCAATTAATAAACGTAGCAAAGAACCTCACCGCCAATCTTCAGCTCGGCAGCCTCTTTGTTAGTCATAACACCCTGGGATGTAGATAAGATAGCGATACCTAATCCGTTAATAACTCTCGGCATGTCCTTGTAACCAGTGTACTTGCGAAGACCTGGTGTGGACACTCTCTTCAAACACTTGATAGCGTTTGCTTTTGTTGCTGGGTCATACTTCAAGGCAACCTTGATTGTACCCTGAGGACCATCCTCAATGAACTTATAGTTCAGGATGTAACCCTTCTCGAAGAGGATCTTGGTGATCTCTTTCTTCAAGTTCGACGCAGGAATCTCTACCACACGGTGATGAGCCATGATGGCGTTTCTGAGCCTCGTCAGATAATCTGCTATTGGATCTGTCATAAAAATAATGTTTAATTAATCGGGCCTCCCCCGACAATATTAAAAAAATAGATAACTCACTTCTGCTATTTACCAGCTTGCCTTCTTCACACCAGGAATCAGACCTTCTGAAGCCATCTCGCGGAACTGAATACGCGAAAGACCGAACTGGCGGATATATCCCTTGGGACGACCAGTGATCTTGCAACGGTTGTGCAGACGAATAGGATTGGCATTCTTCGGAATGCTCTGAAGCTTACGGGCAGCCTCATATGCCTCTGCGGGATCGTCTGTGGTTGCGATTACTCTTTTCAAAGCTGCACGCTTCTCGGCATAACGGGCAACGAGTTTAGCACGTTTTACCTCACGGGCTTTCATTGATTCTTTTGCCATAGCTCTTAATCGTTTTTAGCGTTCTTGAATGGAAGGCCGAATGCCTTGAGCAATGCATAACCCTCTTCGTCAGTCTTGGCTGTTGTCACGAAGGTGATGTTCATACCCTGGATACGGTCGATGCTGTCAATATTAATCTCCGGGAAGATAATCTGCTCCTGGACACCCAGTGTGTAGTTACCACGTCCGTCGAACTTGCTCTCAATACCCTTGAAGTCACGGATACGAGGAAGAGCGATGCGGACGAGCTTCTCGAGGAACTCATACATACGCTCGCGACGCAGAGTCACCATCACGCCGATAGGCATCTTCTTACGAAGCTTGAAGTTGGCGATATCCTTCTTTGAATAGGTTGCCACTGCCTTCTGGCCGGTAATCGTAGTAATCTCATTAATAGCTACATCTACGATTTTCTTGTCCTGTGTTGCATCGCCCAAACCCTGATTGATGACAATCTTCTTCAGAACAGGAACCTGCATCGTTGAAGAGTAGTTGAACTGCTTCTTCAGTGCCGGAGCAATGCTCTCAGCATATTGTTTCTTTAATTGCGCTGTATCCATTATTTAATCTCCTCCCCTGACTTTTTAGCGATACGGATAACATTCTTGCCCTCGTGCTTGATAGATACACGGGTGGGCTTTCCACTCTTCGGGTCAATGAGGCTCAGATTTGAGATGTGGATGGGAGCCTCCTGCTTGATGATGCCACCCTGAGGATTCTTGGCTGACGGCTTCGAGCTCTTCGAGACGATGTTCACACCCTCTACGATAGCACGCTCTTTCTCTACCAAGACCTTGAGCACCTTACCAGTCTTGCCCTTGTCCTCACCGGACAGAACAACAACGGTGTCGTTTTTTCTAATATGTAACTTAGCCATTACTCTTAATCTTTTTATTGTTTAAAGAACCTCAGGTGCCAAAGAAACGACTTTCATGTTAACTGCGCGAAGCTCACGGGCTACGGGGCCGAAGATACGGCTGCCGCGAAGCTCACCTGCATTATTCAGCAGCACACAAGCATTGTCGTCGAAACGGATGTACGAACCGTCGGCGCGACGAATCTCTTTCTTTGTGCGAACAATCAAAGCCTTAGATACTGCACCCTTTTTCAAATCACTTGATGGAATAACGTTCTTGACAGCAACGACAATCACGTCACCAACACTTGCATAACGGCGGCGGGTACCACCCAGAACACGGATGCAGAGAGCCTCGCGTGCACCGCTGTTATCACATACTGTAAGTCTGGATTCTGCCTGTATCATAATTACTTAGCTTTTTCAACAATGTTTACTAATCTCCATCTCTTAGTCTTAGAGAGTGGACGGGTTTCCATAATGAGTACGGTATCGCCAATGTTGCACTCATTATTCTCATCATGAGCATGGTACTTCTTTGTCTTCTGGACAAACTTACCATAAATCGGGTGCTTCTCCTTGAACTTAGCTGCAATAACAATGGTTTTATCCATTTTGTTGCTGATCACGACACCCTGTCTTGTCTTTCTTAAATTTCTTGTTTCCATCTGGACCATTATTATTTGTTAAGTTCTCTCTGACGAAGTTCTGTTTTCAAACGTGCGATATCACGACGAGCAGCCTTAATCTGTGATGGATTCTCAAGGGGAGAGACTGCATGATTCAAAGTCATCTGATCGTACTTGGCAACCTCTGCCTCAATGCGCTCGGCCAGTTCTTTGGTCTCGAGGCTCTTAATTTCTGTCATCTTCATAGCTTAAGCGTTTTTATCGTAATCACGTCTAACAACAAACTTTGTCTTTACTGGCAGTTTCTGGGCACCGAGGCGGAGAGCCTCTTTAGCTACCTCAAAAGGAACGCCCTCAACTTCGAAAAGAATGCGGCCCGGTGTAACTGGTGCAACCCAACCTGCGGGATCACCTTTACCTTTACCCATACGGACATCGGCAGGCTTGCGGGTGATGGGTTTGTCCGGGAAAATGCGGATCCATACCTGGCCCTCACGATTCATATAACGGTTGATAGCAACACGGGCTGCCTCAATCTGACGGCTGTCGATCCACTTCGCATCAAGGGTCTTGATACCGAAAGAACCGAAAGCCAGCTGTGTACCTCTGTGGGCGTTGCCTTTATTGCCACGACCATCCTGAGGTCTTCTATATTTTACTCTTTTAGGCTGTAACATGATAGCTTCTGATTTTAACGGTTATTGTTTCTCTTGCGATTGCCTCTCGACTTGCCGCCACCATTGTTTGAACGACCGCCCTGCTTCTCCTGAGCAAAGTTAGGAGTCAGGTCACGCTTGCCGTAAACCTCACCACGGCAGATCCAAACCTTGATACCAAGAACGCCAACCTTCGTCAGAGCCTCAGTGTGACAATAGTCGATGTCAGCACGGAAAGTATGCAGCGGTGTGCGACCTTCCTTAATCATCTCACTACGTGCGATTTCAGCACCGTTCAGACGGCCTGAGATAAGCACCTTAATACCTTCAGCACCTGCACGCATTGTGTTAGCTACAGCCATCTTGATTGCACGGCGGTAAGCAATCTTACCCTCAACCTGGCGTGCAATATTATTAGCTACGATAGTTGCGTCGAGCTCGGGTTTCTTAATTTCATAAATGTTGATCTGAATCTCCTTGTCATAGAGTTTCTTCAGCTCTTCCTTCAGTTTGTCAACATCCTGACCACCTTTACCAATGACGATACCCGGACGGGCAGTGCAAATAGTAATGGTAACGAGTTTCAATGTGCGCTCGATAACAATCTTCGACACGCTGGCCTTTGCCAGACGCTCATTAAGATACTTGCGGATCTTCTGGTCCTCAACGATGTTATCACCGAAGTTTTTTCCACCAAACCAGTTTGAATCCCATCCTCTGATAATACCGAGACGGTTGCTTATTGGATTAACTTTCTGTCCCATTCTACTTATTCTTTAACGTCATTAAGTTTAGCATCTACGAACAAAGTCACGTGGTTGCTACGCTTACGGATGCGGTAGCCACGGCCCTGAGGAGCAGGACGCATGCGCTTCATGGTAACACCCTCGTCAACGAAGACTCTTGAGATATAAAGCTCACCGTCTTCTGCCTTGCGATCATTCTTCTGCTCCCAGTTGGCAATTGCGGAGCGCAGCAGCTTCTCTACATCTTTGGCGGCAGCCTTTTTCGAGAAGCGCAGTACGCCAAGAGCACGGTTCACATCCAGACCGCGCACCATGTCTACAACGTAGCGCATTTTGCGAGGAGAAGAAGGAACACCATTCAACTTAGCGAAATATTGTGTTCTAAGAGCTGCTTTTCTTGCGTCAGCAGCAAGTTTCTTTCTTTTTCCCATTATTGCTTCTGATTTTAAATGGTTTTACCCTGCCGATTATTTCTTATTACCAGCATGGCCGCCGAATCTGCGTGTGGGAGCGAACTCGCCCAACTTGTGGCCTACCATGTTCTCTGTAATGTAAACAGGGATAAATTTGTTTCCGTTATGAACTGCTACAGTGTGTCCCACGAAGTCGGGGGAAATCATTGAAGCACGAGCCCAAGTCTTAACGACACTCTTCTTGCCGCTTTCATTCATGGCGAGAACCTTCTTCTCGAGTGACACGTTAATATACGGACCTTTTTTTAATGAACGACTCATAATTTACTTCAGTTTACTTGATTATTTCTTGTTAGCTCTTTCAATGATATACTTGTTAGAAAGCTTCTTTGGTGCGCGAGTCTTGAGGCCCTTTGCATAGAGACCCTTGCGAGAACGCGGGTGACCTCCTGACTGACGGCCTTCACCACCACCCATCGGGTGATCATGCGGGTTCATGACGACACCACGGTTGTGAGGACGACGTCCCAGCCAACGAGAGCGACCGGCCTTACCAGACTGCTCAAGAGCATGGTCAGAGTTACCTACACTACCTACGGTAGCCTTACAAGCGCTCAACACCTTGCGGGTTTCACCCGAGGGGAGCTTAATCACACAATAACTGCCTTCACGAGAAGTAAGCTGAGCAAAGTTACCAGCCGAACGAACGAGCAGGGCACCCTGTCCAGGACGCAACTCAATGTTGTGAATCACTGTACCTACAGGAATGTTTGCCAAAGGAAGGGCATTTCCCACCTCTGGTGCAGCCTCTGCGCCTGACATCAGTTTTGCACCGACCTCAAGTCCGTTAGGAGCAATAATGTAACGTTTTTCACCATCAGCGTAGAACAGCAAAGCGATACGAGCCGAGCGGTTCGGATCGTACTCGATTGTCTTTACTACGGCTGGAACACCATCTTTCTCTCGTTTGAAGTCGATGATACGATACTTCCTCTTGTGACCACCGCCCATATAGCGGACTGTCATCTTACCAGTGTTGTTTCGACCACCGGTAGAACGCTTACCGTAAACGAGAGACTTCTCTGGCACGGATGCAGTAATCTCCTCGAACGTGCCAATAACCTTGTGTCTTTGACCCGGTGTAACGGGCTTTAATTTACGTACTGCCATTTCTTATTAAATATTGCTATAAAAATCAATTGTTTCGCCCTCTTTCAGAGTAACGATTGCTTTCTTGAACGCATTGCGCTGACCTCTGATCAGACCAGCCTTGGTATAACGGCTAGAACGCTTGCCGGCATATCTCAATGTGTTCACATCCTCTACTGTAACATTATACAGACTCTCGATTTCCTGCTTTATCTCAAGCTTGTTAGCCTCAGGCTTTACAATGAAGCCATAGCGGTTAGGCTGCTTGTCTGTAATCTTGGTCATCTTCTCAGTGACCAATGGTTTGATTATAAATGCCATAATTCTATGCCTCCTTTATTTATTTAAGATTCCGTCGATTGTCTCAAGCGACTTCTCAGTCACTACAAGTACGTCTGCATTCAAAACTTTATACGTATTGACCTTGGCAGCCTCCATAACTTCTGCACGCTGCAGGTTACGAGCCGACAAATATACGTTTTTATTTGATTCCGGCAAAAGAAGCAGAACCTTCTTACCATCCACTTTCAGATTTTTAGTAATATTTACAAAATCTTTAGTCTTAGGTGCATCAAGCACGAAGTCCTCAACAACGACGATTCCGTTCTCCTGTGCCTTATAGCTCAAGGCTGACTTACGAGCAAGAGCCTTTACCTTCTTATTCAGCTTGAAGCTGTAATCACGAGGTCTCGGACCAAACACGCGACCACCACCACGCAGCAATGGAGAGTTGATGTCACCATGACGGGCACCGCCGCCACCTTTCTGACGACCCAGCTTGCGGGTAGAACCTGCATGCTCACTTCTTTCCTTAGCCTTAGCTGTACCCTGACGCTGGTTAGCGAGATACTGCTTAACGTCCAGATAAATAACATGGTCGTTAGGCTCAATGCCGAAGATAGATTCGTTCAACGTAACCTTTCTTCCGGTCTCCTGACCGTTGATATTTAATACGCTAATTTCCATTACTTATTCACAATTACGGTTGAACCTTTACATCCGGCAACAGAACCCTTCACGAGGAGGAGGTTGTGCTCCGGAATGACCTTTAACACTCTCAGATTCTGAGTTGTGACAGTGTCACCACCCATTTGTCCACCCATGCGCATTCCCTTGAATACTTTTGCAGGGTACGAACAAGCACCGATAGATCCCGGCTTGCGGGCGCGGTCGTCCTGACCGTGAGTAGCCTGTCCTACACCACCGAATCCATGACGCTTCATTACGCCCTGGAAACCTTTACCCTTTGAAGTACCGACTACGTCGACAAACTCCACGTCGTTGAAGATTTCCACCGTAATGGTGTCACCGAGGTTATACTCCTCATCAAACTTGAACTCGGCCAAGTGTTTCTTTGGTGTTGTACCAGCCTTTTTGAAGATGCCCATCATCGGCTTTGTGGTGCGCTTTTCCTTAGCCTCACCAAAACCAACCTGAACAGCTTTGTAACCGTCCTTCTCAACGGTCTTCACCTGAGTAACAACACAAGGACCAGCTTCGATAACAGTGCACGGTACATTCTTACCGTCGGCACTGAAAACGGATGTCATTCCGATTTTCTTTCCTAATAATCCTGGCATTTCAGTTTTTAATTTAAAAAATTGTATAAAACGTTATTGTTTTGTTTCTTTTTAAGTGTCATCCCGCATCTCCATGCACACAAAAACACTTAAAAAGAAACGCTTACTTCTTCCTAATTGAAGGTTAAGTCGCTCTTTATCAGTGTATTGATAGCATAAAAGCCAGCGCAATACTCACTTTAGCGGGTGCAAAGGTACACATAATTAATGAGACCTGCAATACCTCTTCCTCCTCTAATTTGAAGATTTAAGTTTTTTTATGAATTTCATCTTTGTTTTTGTACAGATTCTCTACTTTCACCCTGGATTATGACAAAATTCATCGGAGAAGGAATCGTCAACGGATATCTTATTGCAGTAATAACGGCACTATTTTAGATGTAGGTCCATCATCACAAAAAAAAGGCGCAACCGGTTCGGTTGCACCCTTTATCTTGCAGGCAAAAACATGAGCTATACTTTGATCTCTACCTCAACACCACTGGGGAGCTCAAGCTTCATCAAAGCGTCAACGGTCTTAGCTGTTGAGCTATAGATATCGATGAGGCGCTTGTAGTCGCTCAGCTGGAACTGCTCACGGGCCTTCTTGTTTACGAAGGTCGAACGGTTAACGGTAAAAATACGCTTGTGGGTGGGAAGGGGAATTGGTCCGCTAACGATAGCACCAGTAGCCTTCACTGCCTTAACGATTTTCTCTGCTGACTTGTCAACCAATTTGTGGTCGTATGACTTCAGCTTAATTCTAATTTTCTGACTCATTGTTCAAAATTTTAATGTATTATTCTTTATTGTTAAATGTAGGGAGGCTGCTAAAGAGTCATTTGCTCAGCAGCGCTCCTTTTTCATTTTCTTTGTTAAAGGCCCGTAAGACTATCAGGCCTTAGGTTCCTTAAACGAGGTCCACACGACCCTTCACTTCCTCGAGCACAGTCTTGGCGATTGAGCTTGACAGAGGTGAGTGGTGGTCATACTCCATTGAACTGGTTGCGCGACCTGAGGTAATAGTACGGAGAGCCGTTACATAGCCGAACATCTCTGCCAGCGGCACCATAGCCTTGACGACACGGCCTCCGCTACGAGCCTCTTCCATGCCCTCAATCTGTCCGCGGCGCTTGTTCAAGTCACCGATAACGTCACCCATATTCTCCTCAGGAGTGATGACCTCAAGCTTCATAACCGGCTCCATCAGCACAGGGCCAGCCTTCGTGCAAGCGTTTCTGTAAGCGTTGCGTGCGGCAAGCTCGAACGACAGCTGGTCAGAGTCTACTGGGTGGAAAGAACCGTCGATAAGGGTTACCTTCATGGTGTCCATAGGATAGCCACCGAGGATACCGGCCTTCATGGCCTCCTCGAAGCCCTTCTGAACTGCAGGAATGAACTCCTTGGGAACGTTACCGCCCTTCACCTCGTTAACAAACTGCAGACCGCCGTTCTCCTTGGCATTCCAATCGTCATCTACCGGGCCAATGTTAACAATGATGTCGGCGAACTTACCGCGACCACCCGACTGCTTCTTGTAAACCTCACGAAGGTTGACAGTCTTGGTGATAGCCTCTTTGTAGTTCACCTGAGGCTTACCCTGGTTACACTCCACCTTGAACTCGCGCTTCAGACGGTCGATGATAATATCGAGGTGAAGCTCACCCATACCCGAGATAACGGTCTGACCGCTCTGCTCGTCAGTATGTACGGTGAAGGTCGGGTCTTCCTCTGCCAATTTGGCGAGACCATTGTCAAGTTTGGCGATATCTGCCTGGCTCTTCGGCTCAACGGCAATTGAGATCACGGTGTCGGGGAATGTCATTGACTCCAGTACGATAGGTGCGTTCTCATCGCAGAGAGTATCACCAGTACGGATATCCTTGAAACCTACACCAGCGCCAATGTCACCAGCATCGATCGACTCCATAGGAATCTCCTTGTTAGAGTTCATCTGGAACAGGCGGCTGATGCGCTCTTTCTTGCCAGAACGGGGATTAAACACATACGAGCCAGCCTTTACGCTACCAGAGTAAACGCGGAAGAACACCAGACGGCCCATATACGGGTCGGTGGCAATCTTAAATGCCAGAGCTGCTGTGGGATCATCCTCAGAGGGCTTGCGGTCCTCTTCCTCCTCAGTGTTGGGGTTGGTACCCTGTACCACCTCAATATCAACTGGTGAGGGCAGGAATGCGCAAACATAATCAAGCAGAGGCTGAACACCCTTGTTCTTGTATGATGAACCGCAGATCATCGGAGTGCACTCCATGCCTACAGTACCCTTGCGGATAGCGGCGATAATCTCCTCTTCGGTGATAGACTCAGGATTGTCGAAATACTTCTCCATGAGAGCCTCATCATACTCAGCGGCAGCCTCGAGCAGCTTGTTGCGCCACTCGTCGCACTCATCCTGCATGTCAGCGGGAATATTCTCAACATCATACTCGGCGCCCATGCTCTCGTCGTGCCACAGAATAGCCTTCATCTTGATCAGGTCTACAACACCTTTGAAGTTTTCCTCAGCACCGATAGGAACCTGAATAACAACAGGGTTAGCACCCAGGATGTCACGCATCTGCTGTACCGTCTCAAAGAAATCGGCACCAGAGCGGTCCATCTTATTCACGTAACCAATACGGGGAACATTGTACTTGTCTGCCTGGCGCCATACGGTCTCCGACTGAGGCTGAACGCCGTCAGCAGCAGAATATGTAGCAACAGCTCCGTCGAGTACACGCAGCGAACGCTCCACCTCTGCTGTGAAGTCAACGTGTCCCGGAGTGTCGATGAGGTTGATTTTGTATTTCTCACCATTCCAATCCCAGTTACAAGTCGTTGCAGCCGAGGTAATCGTGATACCACGCTCCTGCTCCTGAGCCATCCAGTCCATAGTAGCTGCACCATCGTGCACCTCACCAATTTTATGAGTCTTACCTGTATAGAAAAGGATGCGCTCTGAAGTAGTAGTCTTACCGGCATCAATGTGAGCCATGATGCCAATGTTACGTGTTAATCTTAAATTGTGCTTTGCCATTTTCTCTTTTTACCTAAAAACTAATTAGAATCTGAAGTGAGCGAATGCACGGTTAGCCTCAGCCATGCGGTGCATGTCCTCCTTGCGCTTGAATGCGCCACCCTGATTGTTATAAGCATCCATAATCTCTGCAGCCAGTTTCTCAGCCATACCCTTACCACCGCGCTTGCGGGCGAAAGCGATCATATTCTTCATCGAAATGCTCTCCTTACGGTCGGGACGAATCTCAGTAGGCACCTGGAAAGTAGCACCACCGATACGACGGCTCTTCACCTCAACTTGCGGGGTGATGTTGTCAAGAGCCTGCTTCCAAATCTCAAGGGTTGACTTTTCTTCATTCTTCATCTTCTCGCCAACGGTCTCAAGGGCCTTGTAGAAGATTTCATACGACGTGTTTTTCTTACCGTCGTACATCAGGTGATTCACGAATTTTGAGACCTTCTGGTCGTTGAATACTGGATCCGGCAGGATCACGCGCTTCTTTGGTTTTGCTTTTCTCATTTTGTTTTGAAAATTAATTTGCTTGGGGCTGTCGTTCGTATTGTTCTTCAACGCCCACACTCGGGCATTTACTCAACCTTTTCTAACTTACTTCTCCAGCAAAACGATTAAATGTTTTTCTTTTTTTAAAAGGCTTACGGCCCATTGCCATCTCCGGATTAGAGCCGTCAGCCTTTGTTTACGTCGGCACTCAGCTTACTTTTTCTTAGCTGCCTTAGGACGTTTTGCACCGTACTTACTACGACGCTGGGTGCGGTTAGCAACACCTGCGGTATCCAATGTACCACGGACGATGTGATAACGTACACCGGGCAGGTCCTTTACACGACCACCGCGAACGAGTACGATACTGTGCTCCTGCAGGTTGTGGCCCTCACCGGGAATGTAAGAGTTCACTTCCTTCTGGTTTGTCAAACGAACACGGGCAACTTTACGCATTGCCGAATTAGGCTTTTTCGGGGTTGTTGTGTACACACGAACACAAACGCCACGACGCTGAGGACATGAGTCCAGCGCAGGCGACTTGCTCTTGTCTACAAGAACCGCTCTGCCTTTTCTTACCAATTGTGAAATTGTAGGCATAATTTTTAATTTTTATTGTTTATATATTTATTGTGTTTATATTCAAACAGTTACAATACGCCCTCTTCACAGGTCGCATTTGGGCTGCAAAGGTACAAACTATTTCCGAAATTACCTAATTAAATGGAAAAGAAAAAGTCTATACCTTGCCGAAATTTGCAAGATATAGACTTTGTTAACAATATTTTAGACTTTTACAAGGCAAACTTATAGCCCAATGTGAGCTGAATAACGCTGTTGCGCACGTTATTCTCGTCGTCGGTGAAGTGCTCACCCATGAATGAATACGACTTTTTGCCTATCTTGGTCATGCCGAAATTATAGCGTCCCTCAATGACAAAGCTGTTGTTGATGTCGTAGCTGATACCAATGGGAATCGACAGGTCGAGCGAGTTCATGGCATCCTTTACGTCCACGTCAGCGCTGACACCGCCTTCCTTCATCGAGGCCTTGGCCTTGGTCAGGATACCCAGCTGCAAACCGGCCTTCAGAGCCAGGCCCTTGGCAACATAAAGGTTACCCATCAGCGGAACATTTACATAGTCGAGCTTCATCTTCAGGCCACCGTCACCGGCACAGCCCTGCATCGAATAGAGCAGTCCGCCCGACAAGGCAAAAATCTCTGAAGCCTGGTAAATCAGCTCACCACCGGCTATCAGTCCCAGCTTGGGATCGGTACCGTCGGCATCCTCACCTACGACGTTAGCAATGGTCATACCTACCATGGGCTTCAGCGAAAGCGTGCCCACAGCATCCTGTGCACTGGCGGCAAGTGTCATCAGACATGCGGCCATCAAAACAAATAATTTCTTCATAACTTTAATATTTAGTAAATAAAAAAAAGTCTCTATGCATCGCCTTTGCCCATATTGAAGGGAGCAATGGTACGCGGCTCCTTGTTGGGAATCTGAATGCGCCCGAACTCCTGCTCGTAGCGCATGATATTCTCCTGCAGGGCCATGAGCAGGCGCTTGGCATGCTCAGGAGCCAGTATCACACGACTCTTCACCTGAGCCTTAGGCACACCTGGCAGGATTCTGGCAAAGTCGAGTATGAAGTCGCTGCTGGAGTGCGTGATGATGGCGAAATTGGCATATTCGCCCTGCGCCACTTCCTGCGGGAGCTCTATCTGGAGTCCCTGCTGATTGTTGTTCTCTGATTTGTCCATATAAAATACTCTATTTATATATTAATGTATACGCGTAAGTTTATTCTTCCAGGCAACCATTGCCCTTCCTCGAGCGCATATTCAACCGCAAAAATAGTCATTTTCCAGTAATACGCAAAACATTTAACAGAAAAAAACGTACAGTGTCTCTTTATCCCTTTCTTCCGATTGGCTTACATATCATTACTTATAGTGCAGAAATAAAAGGGGATGGCCATCAAGGGTTTCATTAAGAAACTATTATTAGTAAAATAAGACAATTATTGCACGAATTAGACAAAATTCATATACAATCGGACTTTTTTTACATATAATAAAAGTCTCCAGCACCTAATTTTGCAGCAGAAACCTAAAACGAAACGACAAAAACATTCATACAACTAATCATCTATTAATTTAAAACCTATGCTAAAAAGAAACAGTTTAATCGTGCTGATGCTTTGTCTGGGCATGCTGTTGGGCATACAGACAGAGACCTTTGCGCAAGGTGCGCAAAAGCACAAGGTTACAGGAGTCGTGAAAGACGAAAGTGGCGAACCTCTGATTGGCGTGACGGTGACCGAAAACGGTATTGGCAACAATGGTGTCATCACCGACTTGGACGGAAACTTCAGCATCACAGTGTCGCCCAACGCTTCACTTACGTTCAGTTATGTGGGCTATGTCTCGCAGATTGTCAAGGTGGCTGGCAAGGGCAACCTCAACATCGTGATGAAAGAAGATGCCGCCCAACTGGAAGAGGTTGTGGTGGTGGGTTACGGTGTGCAGCGCAAGTCGGACGTGACGGGCGCCCTGACACGTGTGAATGAGGAACAGCTCAACACCCGCCCGGTGTCAAACGCCATCGAGGCTCTGCAGGGTAAAGCTGCCGGTGTGGACATCACCACCAGCGAGCGCCCTGGTACGTTGGGTTCTATCCGCATTCGTGGTAACCGTTCGATCAACGCCTCCAACGAACCGCTCTACGTGGTAGACGGTGTGCCCTTGAGCGCAGGTGGCATTGAGAGCCTCAACTCACGCGACATCGAGGCTATCGACATTCTGAAAGATGCCTCGTCGACAGCCATCTACGGAAGCCGTGGTGCCAACGGTGTGGTACTTATCACCACCAAGCGCGGTAAAGAGGGTAAGATGCAACTCACCTACTCGGGTTCGATGACCTTCGAGAAGATTGTGGACAAGAGCCCTGCCTTCAGTGCAAGCGACTATATCACTTGGCGCCGTTGGGCCTACTACAACTCGAACAACAACAATTATCCGCGTGGCGACGAGCCGACACTGGAGAACGATAAGAAGATCTTCACGGGCGACGATGTGGCCTGGAAGAATATTGAGCAAGGATGGGCCAGCGGCTCATGGGACGGTTCGAAGGTGACTGATACCGACTGGACCGACTTCGTCACCCGCACGGGCGTAACCCAGGAGCACACCCTGCGCGCTCAAGGAGGTACGAAAGACCTGCAGGGCAGTTTCTCGTTTGGCTATCTGGAGAACGAGGGAACGCAGAAAGGTCAGGAATATAAGCGCTACAACGCTGCCGTGACCGCCGACGTTCAGGCCACAAAATGGTTCAAGATGGGCGGTTCGATCAATGCTTCGTGGAGCAAACAGGACTATGGATTCTCGCGCACCGGACAGTCGTCGAGCAGTGGTCCTACCGATATCTACGGTGCTGCCAAGGCCATTTTGCGCTACACACAGCCCTACGATGAGAACGGACAGATTATCAACATGCCTGGCGGTTCTACCACCAACACATATACGGTAATCGACGAGTGGGAGAAATCCAACGATAACCGCGAGGTGTTCCGCGCTTTAGGAAGTTTCTACGGACAGATTGACTTCGGTAAGATTTTCGAGCCGGTGCAGGGCCTGATGTATAAGATGCAGTTTGGTCCCGACTTCCGCTACAGCCGTAACGGTATCTACCTCGATGCTGAATCAGCCACTCGTCTGGGCGGTAAGAACTATATCCGCCGCAACGACGACCGCCACTTCTCGTGGACTCTTGACAACATGCTGATGTACAACAAGACGCTGGGCGACCACACCATCGGCATCACCCTGTTGCACAGTGCTTCGAAATACAATGCAGAAAGCAGCAGCCTCAGCGAGCAGGGCAACCCCTTCCCCACCTTCAAGTGGAACAACATGGGAACGGGTATCGACATCACCAAGACCAACTACAGCGTGGGCATCGGTACGGGTCTGACCGAGAACCAGCTGATGTCGTACATGGCACGTATAAACTACTCGTTCATGGACCGCTACCTGCTCACCGCCAGTGTGCGCCGCGACGGTTCTTCGGTACTCTCTGAAGGCAACAAGTGGAGCACCTTCCCATCGCTGGCTCTCGGTTGGCGTATGGAGCAGGAGAAATGGCTGCGCGACGTGTCATGGATTGACCAGTTGAAACTGCGCTTCGGTGTGGGTGTCACCGGTAACTCTTCGGTCAGCCCCTACGGAACACTGGGTGTGATCAGTGGTTACTGGATGCCGTTCAGCACCGGCAACTCGTTCATCCTCGTGACCAACGAGCCTTACTACTCGTCGGGTTCCAACAAACTGTCGAACAAGAAACTGTCGTGGGAAAAGACCACACAATATAATATAGGTATAGACTTCAGCTTCCTGCGCGGCCGCATCAACGGTGCCCTCGACGTGTACACCTCGCAGACCAACGACCTGCTGCTGCAGATGTCGCTGCCCTCACTGACGGGTTATCCCGCCATGATGGACAATGTGGGTAAGACCAAGAACAAAGGTTTCGACCTGACGCTGAACTTCATTCCCGTGCAGACAAAGGACTTCGAGTGGAACTCGACCATCAACGCTGCCTGGCAGAAAGACGAGATCGTAGAGCTGGCCAACGGCAAGCAGGACGACATCAACAATGCCTGGTTCATCGGTGAGAGCATTGCCGTCTACTACGGCTTCGAGTCTGACGGTCTGTGGCAGGAGAGCGATGCCGAGGAAATGGCTAAGTTCAATGCCAATGGTGCTAAGTTCGGTGTGGGTAACGTGAAGCCCGTCGACCAGGACGGTGACTACAAGATCGACGCCAACGACCGTGTGATTCTGGGCAACCGCAACCCGCGCTGGACACTCGGCTGGAGCAACGTCTTCACCTGGAAGGGCTTCGAACTGAACATCGACCTCTTCGGACGCTTCAAGTATAAGATCAGCACCGGTGGCGAAGGACAGTTAGGTATGTACCAGCAGCGTGAGATTGACTACTGGACTCCCGACAACCCCAACGCTGAATGGCAGAAGCCTATCTACAACCAGTCGGGCGGTGACCCCTACGCTGGTCTGCTCGGTTTCAAAGACGCTTCGTTCATCAAGGTGCGCAACCTCTCGCTGGGCTACCGTCTCGACAAGAGCCTGTGCGACAAGATTGGCATCCACGGTGCAAAACTCTACATCCAGGGCAAGAACCTGGGCATGCTCTACTCTTCGGTTGACTTCATGGACCTGGATACAGGTGCCACCTTCTTCAACAGGGGCTTCACGGTAGGTCTGCAACTCGACTTCTAAATCTCACACCATCAATGTTCAACAAAAGAAAGAATATGACTATGAAATATATCAGTAAAATCATGATAGTTGCCACGGCTGTAGTGGCACTGGGAGGAACCACCTCCTGTTCGGACAGTTTCCTGGAGGAAGATTCAGGGCACATGCTGACCGACGGACTGCTGGAGACGGGTGACGGCGCACTCGCCATGGCCGCAGGACTCTATGCCAATCTGCGCTGGCACTTCGGCTATGAGTGGGCCTACGGTATCACACTCTACGGAACCGACGAATTCACCAACGGTGCCGACCTGACCTCTGAATGCTGGAATACCTACGACAACCGTCTGAATCCGCTCGACCTGACACCAGCCCTCGGTGCAGCCAACAAGAACTGCCCGGCCGTATCGGCATTGTGGGACGAGATGTATTACGGCATCTCTACAGCTAACCTGGTCATCTCAAGAGCCAACTTGGTTAAAGACGAAAGCAAGCGCAACCAGGCCATGGGCGAAGCCTATTTCCTGCGCGGATACAACTATTACCGCCTGTTTGCCCAGTATGGTGCCGTGACGCTGCAGACCGAGCCCACCAAGGCCGACTCGATTGTGAGATTCTACAAGCGTGCCACTGAGGAAGAGACGCTCGGACTGGTCATCTCTGATTTCGAGAACGCCTACAAGCTGTTGCCCACGAAGAAAAGCCGCGGCAACGGCACATGGACCCGCTACACTGCCGCCCACTTCCTGGCCAAGGCTCTGCTCTACCGCCAGTCGGAGCGTTGCAGCAGTTGGAACAGCAAATATCCTGCCGCTGCCGACCTGAAGCGTGCCGTCGAACTGTGCGACGAGGTGATCAAGGCCTGCCCGCTGGCTCCCGACTACCGTTCACTCTATGCCGACTGGACTGGTGTGGACTGCGCCAACGAGGGTCTGAGCGAGATACTGATGGTGGCCGAGCACAACGATGCCAGCTCCACACAGGGACGTTTCGGAAACCGTACCTACAACTACTTCAACCCGCAGTTCTCCAACTTCTCAGGCGGATGGACCCAGCGCGGACAGTATATCGGCGGTATGGACTTCCAGCGCTGCCGTCCCACGGAGTACTCCTACGAGATTTTCGACAACGTGAACGACTCGCGTATGTGGAAGACCTACAAGACCGTCTACGGACTGAACAACATTCCGAAGGGTAAGACCCCCGCTGTGGTGGCTAAAGAAAACGGTGTGCAGGAGAGTCAGGTTCCCGGCCTGGGCGACAATGGCATTCTGTTCATCCTGAACAAGAAGGACGACCCACGCTTCAAGGACGAGACCACCTACGGAACTTTCGGACGTGGCGCTGTGGCCCACTCGTTCGTTCATCCTGAGACAGGCAAATGGGTGCCCAACGTATTCCCCGTTTATCTGGGTGGCAAATATGTGCTCAACACCTACGGCGTGAACGGCAACCCCGCACAGTCGAACGTGTTCTGCGGCATCAATAAGACCGATGACGGCTCGCGCACAGCAGAGAAGGGCGACGCCCACCGCGACGTGATCATGGCCCGCTCGGGCGAGACCTACCTCATCAAGGCTGAATGCCAGGTACGCCTAGGCGAATTCGACGGCGCCATCGCTACCGTCAACCAACTGCGCGCCCGTGCACAATGGAAGCAGGGTGAGGATCGCGAATACTACTCCGATGGTTCGCAGGCTTTCACCAGCAACTCTACGGGTGCCTCTGTGCTGGGCAAGTGCTATCCCAACGCCGACAACAAGAAAGAGGAACGTCTGAACAACCTGCAGGCCTATCAGGCATCTTATCTCACCAAGAGCACCTATTATCTCTCCACAGGCATCGACCGTACCACGGCTGCTTCTAACCTGCAGATCGCCAGTTACAGTCAACTGCCTGCTGAAGACGAGGCTATCTTGAGCGAGCTGGGTATCACCGACACGAAGGAGCGACTCATCAACTTCATCTTCAACGAGCGCACACGCGAGTTGCTCGGCGAGTGGAACCGCTGGGAAGAGCTGAGCCGTGCCAACCTGCTGGTGAAACGTGCCAAGACCTTCAACCCCGAGGCAGCTCCTAACGTACAGGCACGCCACAACTACCGTCCTATTCCGCAGAAGTTCATCGATACGCTGCAGAATCCTGACGGCACGAACCTGAGCGAGGCCGACAAGAAAGCTTGGCAGAACCCAGGATACTAATAGAATGCTTACTACTAATGAATTGATAAAAATGACAAATAGGTATTAAGTTAGTCTTTTTAGAAGTTTTAGGTTATTTAGCTATTAGTAGTAGACGCGGTGGTTGTCCGTTGAGGATAGCCACCGCCATTCTTTTTCTGTTATTTCTGCAACTTGGCAGACCGTCTTAGAATCGTATTGCGACTCGAGAAATGACATGTACACTTCTGCCCCCTCTCCTACTCTCCCGACAAAGGAGAAAAGAGAGGGGGCAGACTTATTGTTATAAGCGGAAAGAGGTCGTATTCGTGTACGGAACTGACGGTTAGGAACCTCAAGTTCAATAGCACTCCATCATACTAATTCTCAACGAGAAAAAAATGATTCATATCGCATCAGGCTTTAGTCCTCAGCGACAAATAATATCGTTGTAACGCATCAGATAAGTATCGTATTGCGTCAGGAATGGACGGAACGGCGCGGCAATGGTGCCTGGATGGTCGAACAAATCGTGCAGGATTTGCGGAACATGGCTGCTCTCCACACGGTAGAGGTACATGTCTGCCGAGACTGCTCCCAACTGATTGGCTATCACGGGAAAAGCCGTGCGAGCGAATTTCGGTCCTTGTCCGGCAACTGCCACATTACAGCTGACCACGATGCCACTATCCGTCTGCTCGAAACTGACGTTCCCCTGTCTGCAGACCATCAGCAGTCCATCGCCATTCTTGTCGGTCAGCAGCACCGCGTCGACACCCATGCGGTTGCCCTCGAAGTAGAGGTCGCCCTGCTGCAAGGCCCAGAAGCCATAACGTCCGGCACGGTAGCGGCCGGGATAGGTGGGCAACGGTCCCTGCCCTATCCATTGCACACGGTCTATACGCTTGTCCAAAAGCATGGCCAGACCGAATTCCGAGAGGAACGTGTTGGTGCTGTCGGGCGTCAGGGTGAAGCTCACATGCGTGGCGTTACCCTCCATTTGCTTTGTCACCTGTGCCTCCACATGGAATGCCGTGTCGCCGGCGGTCAATACTCCATTGTCGTCTTGTCTCAGTTTGAGCAAATATCTCTCCAAACGCTTGTCGCCCACTTTCAGCCGTTCTGCCATAGTTGCCTTTCTGCCGGCACGAACCAAAAGCCCGTCCTGCACGCAGGTCATGGGGTCTGCTGTTGGAACATTCAGTCCCTCGAGCAGTCTTTGGCTCACATCCGCGGGGTTCACACGGACCGTCTGATGATGGAACACATTCCCCTGCTCATCGCTAATACTGAAATGCAGCAGGCAAATTCTCTTCTGTTCCCGTTCGGTTAGCGGCAAGGGCAGTGTATAGTCGGCTATTGAGCGCGGCTCACACGCAGGCGAGAACTGTCCCCGCCCGATGGTGTCGCGGTCAGCAGTGAGCGCCCAGTTGAAAGCGACATGGTCCTTCAGGTTCAGAAAGTCGTAGCGGTTGCGTATTCTCAGCGTGACATCCACCATCCCTTGGCTCACAGGAGAGACTGTCAGGACCGAGTCGACGACTGCTGCCCGGGCATAATTATGCTGCAGCTCAAAATAGTTGGGAAGCGGTACCCGGTTGGCATACAACAGACCGTCGGTGCCTTTGTTCCCAAACATTTCGAAACCGCCAGCCTCAGATGTATAGACCTTCTCCTCATAGCCATAGAAACCGTCACGCCGCCCCTCGCCACTGGCCGAACGGAACGGCATGCCCTGGTCCACCCATTCCCACACGCTGCCACCGGCAATACATGGTGTGCGCTCGATAATCTCCCACTGGCGGTCGTGATCCTCGAGAGAAATTCCCAGTGTATGGCAGTATTCCGTGAAGATAACAGGCCGGTCGGCGCGCTGATAGAATGTGGCTATCTGACTGGTTGTGGGATAGTGAGGCGCATAGATGTCGGCTACGGCGGGAAACTCATAATTGAACTTACGGAAATAAGAGCCGACCTGCGGATAGCAGATGGGGCGCGAGGAGTCCAGCGCCTGCTTGACGTAACTGCCCAGTTGTTGGCACATGGGCGTGAGCGGATTCTCATTGCCCAGGCTCCATATCAGCACCGATGCGTGGTTCTTGTCGCGGCGGATGGTGGCTTGTGCGCGTTGCCGCAGAACGTCGTAGTAAGTAGAATCCGACAGATGCTTGTCGCCGTAACCGAACGGCACCTCGTCGATGATATAGAACCCCAGCGAGTCGGCCAGCTCGTAGAACCGCGGCTCACGGGGATAGTGGGATGTACGGATGTAGTTCACCGACGCCTCCTTCATCAGGCGCATGTCCTTCAACGTCAGTTCCTCACTAACGACCTTCACCGTTTGCGGGTCGGTGGCGTGCGAGGTGACACCACGCAACTTAATCGGGCGGCCGTTCAGTTTCAGCACCTTTCCGTCGATAGTCAGCTCTCGGATGCCGAAACGGTGGACAAACGTCTGCAGCACCTTGCCTTTTCTCATGACGCGCGTGTTCAGCGTGTACAGATAGGGTGTCTCTGCCGTCCAAAGATGCGGTTTGTGAATGCTGGAGTGCGCTCCGGCGGCCACCGAGTTGCCCTCTGCGTCGCTAATCGTATGCTCTACGACGGTGTTCCTATCCGCGTTCGCCACTTCCGTCTTCACCGTCACCTCTCCCTTCATGGTGGTCGTGATGGTCAGATCCGACAGATGTGTCGCAGGCACGGCAAAGAGGGTTACGTCGCGGAAGATTCCGCACGGTGCCCAGTCGTCGTTATAGTCGAAGTCCGAGCCTTTGGCCTGTGTCACCACCCGCATCGTCAGCTGCTGGCGTTCTGCCTTTTTATTAATATAAGGTGTGATATCGAACTGCGCTGTATTGTAAGCCGAGGCCCACGAGCCCGCCTTTTGTCCGTTCACCCACACGTCGTAGGCATAGAGCACCCCGTCGAAACGCAGGATAACCCGTTGACCCTTCCATTGGCGCGGCACGCTGAACGACGTCTGATACCAGCCTGTCAGCGGTGCGGCCCTGTCGTAGTGCGGCTTGCAGAAACCGTATGCCTCCCAGCAGCCCGGCACGGGAATAGTGCGCCAGCTTGCGTCGACGGGCGGCACGGCAGCAGCTTCGCCGGTAATTCCTTCCACCACCTTGAGATTCCACATCCCGTTCAGACTCTTTTTCATCGACGCGTCGGTGACGGGCCACACACCGCTCAAGGCGTCGACCACCTCGGCACGGGCACACAGCGCCATAACTGCCAGGCACAGGGTAGCAAGGGTCTTTCTCATCTTCTACAGT
Organism: Prevotella sp.; assembly: GCA_016291595.1. Lineage (GTDB taxonomy): Bacteria > Bacteroidota > Bacteroidia > Bacteroidales > Bacteroidaceae > Prevotella. The sequence goes on along the minus strand of JAEEXN010000020.1, from coordinate 9,997 downwards.
TTCTTGTAAATCAAATCTATCTTCGTGTATTTCCTCTCCTTCGCATTGTTCCAGTGCTCCATCAGTCCTAGCGGACGCTCCAGAGGTTTGCCATCCTGCTTGTACACTGTCCCGCTCACCGGACTGGGTATCGTGGCGGCCTCGCGCAAATACTCATCGCAGTAGTTCAGGCTTCCGAACTCGGGCCACTCGCTAATGAGCAGGTCCATGCCCACGGCATCGCACGCCAGCTCGTCCTGCGAAACGATGATGGAGCAGCACCAGTCGCCGCCGAAAGGCTCTTTCTCCCACTTGGGAGCCGGAGCACCGTTGACGTCGCGCGAGCCGTAAGTGCCGTCGATAAGGAAGAGCAAAGCCTTCTGTCCCATATCCTTGTGCGCCATCCAGTCGACGAAGGTCTTGTACTGGGGCTTGCCATTGCGCTTATCCTGGCTCACATTGTTGTGGGCGTTCTGCCGCCAGAGCAGGTTAATGTCGGTAGCGCCATACCAGTTCTTTGCCGTCAGCGTCACGCCCGGACCGCTATGCGTCTTCAGCAGGGCTGAGTTAATCAGGTAATCCGCGTCGACGATGCACTTGGCCAGTCCGCGGGCCATCTTACCGTTATCAACGGAATAGACTATCTGCTCAGGATAGTACTCGCACTTCTCGCGCCCGTCGCCGCCGATATTGTCGATCATGCGGACTTGGGGAAACTCACGATGCACCTTATTAAAAATGCTGTCGGTGATGGCACGGCTGGGCTCGCAGAGGATAATGTCGCGCTCGTCCACTTTGGCGTCGCGCACCAGCGAGCGCACCAGCGCCAGAGTGACAAAGGGCGACGAGTTCAGCTCGATGGTGTCGTGGTGCGTTATGGCATTGTTCAAGTTCAGCTTCACGGCAATCTTCTCGCCACGACGATAGTTGCGGTTGCCCCGCGCATGCTGCTTGTTGAAATGGCAGAACAGCGCCCGCCATGCCTTACGGGCATTCTTCTGACCCGTAAGTTGCACGACGGCCTCGCGCACCATGGCGTCGGCCATTTCTTGATTGTTCCATCGGTCTTCCACCCATAGTCCGGTTTTCTCGTCCCAGGAGGCTACGCCCGGCGCATGAATCCACGCCACGCGTCCGGGGAAGATGCCCTTTCCCTCGCCAAGAGGCTCGTTGGGCCCCACAAAGAGTTTGGGCTTCATCGGATTGAAGTCGCCGAAGAACATCCGGTCGCGGTTCACCGCCATATCAAGCGGCTGGAAGGTCGTAGCAGGTCCCAGGTCGGGATTACGCCACGAGCACAACTGCCACACAACCTTGCCCGTCTTATCAATCTCGACCACTTGGGCAGGTGCGTGCAACGTGTCCATCGGCGTCTTGCTCCACTCATTCACCCAGTTGCTGATGAGGGTGTTTCCGTTCTTCAGCCTGACCGACTTCTGCGGCTGGGTGACGCCGAACGACGTCGTATTCACTTCCCACACCGTCTTTCCGCCACGCGTTATCTCCTGCAACTGGCCTTTCCTTCCCGTAATCAGAATATTACCTTTGTCCAGCTCCACCGCCGACCACGGACCGAAGACGTTCCAGCGATACACCTCACGGCCGGCAGACGTGTATTCGCTGACAAAGCCCATGCCCATGTTGGCCACCAGCAGCGTGCCGCGAGAGGTCAGGCGGGCATTGCGGAACTGACCGTGCACCGACCCTTTCTCCTGGGTGGGCAGCACAAACTCGCGCACCACCTTTTTCGAGGGAATCTCCATCACGACGGCTTTCGCAGGTCGTCCGTTCTGGACGAACACGACGTGATTCCGGCCGACGGGCTGGATGGTATGAATCTCGGTTCCCTCGGGAGCAGCGTAGCTCCATACCGTCTGGTTATCTTGTGTCAGCTCGGCGATTCCGTACTGGTGAGCGATGAGCACATGCCCGTCGGTCATCAGCACCGCGTCGCTGATTTCGCCACGGCCTTGCTTGTTCTCATACGCCCAGCTAACTTGTCCGTCCTTGACTATGAACATGCGCATGCGCTTGCTCTGTCCGGCATAAAGGAAATTGTGTCTGTCCAGTGTGTTGGCTACATCTTGGGCCAGCATGCCTACTGTGCAGACAAGGAATGTCAGTAGTAGATACAGTTTTCTCATTTGTTTTCCGATTAGTATGTTATAACACTGCAAAGATAGGCCGTCTGACGACAGCCCTGCCGGTAATTCTATACGATTATCATGAAAAATAGTCCGATTCGTCTGCAAAGATAAACAATAACTGTCACATAGCAAAACAAAAGCCTTGCAACACCGTTTCGGTTGCCAGGCTTTTTTGCTCATAATATTATTGAACTATAAACGGTTTCCCAATCTGTTATTCTGCGTCGTCGTCCCAGAAGATGCCCTTCTTCGACATTACTTCGATGCCATCACCATTGGCCTCACCGATGGGACGCTGTTCGCTGGTTTCATCCAGATTAGTGACTCGCCAACTTCCTTTACGCATCAGCTGCTCATCCATTTCCACCAGCATCGCTTCTGGCTTGATATATTGTTTTTGTTTCATCTTTGCATCCTCCATGCTTTACTTAACAATCCACTTTTTACCATTCGCTACATAGATACCTTTCGAAAGACGGCCCATCGTCTCGGAGTCTGCCACCTTACGACCGCTCAAGTCGTAGACCACATTGCCGTCATTTCTGGTGTTCACCACTGGCATTCCGTCGATGCTTGTCGTGTCATCATAGATACCATTGATAGAGATTCGCTTCGACGAAGCTGGTGTTGTCGTCTGGTTAGTCTCGGTGATCCATCCGCGGAAGCCTTTGATCGTTGTGCCCGTTTTTAGGTAATACATATTATATACATGAGTATCTTTGTGCTTACCCAAAACGTATGAGCCAGCAGGAATCGACGTCTCGTTGAAATAGGTGGCATGCGAGTAGATAGACTCTCCTTCCGTTTCGTTTTTGCACTCTTTGACTCCCACTGCTGTGGGCAAATCAGCTTTCACGAACGAGGCATCACCCATATTATAATAGGTACGTAATTTACCTGGCTCATCTGGGTCTGCTTCAGATGAAGCTAACGGACTGTTTTGAGGCTTGATAATATAGAAATGGCCTGCTTTGATAGCCGCACCTTCTGCAGGCAGAGGTACAGACTGGAAGTCAATGATGCCCGTATTGCCCGATAGATTTCCTGGACCGAGAAGTTCTGCCACTTGCGTTCCATCGCCAAAAGCATTACGTACTTGCACAGCCGTCAAATTCATCGGATAGACAAACGAGTTCCACTGACCAAGTTCAAAGGTCCGATGCAGACGAATGGCACGATTATTATACTGAACATTATCCGCAATTTCCTGATACTCTGTCTCACGCTCATCAAACCATAGAGGATTGGCTGTACCTAAATATGTGATTTCAAACTGGTCAGCACCTACCCAGTCGGTGTCATGATAATAATAAACAGAGCTACCACCACTGTCTGTATTAGCGTCACTACTACTCTTGGTTGCCCCCAGTTTCACTACACCGAAGTAAATCTTGTCATTTCCATTTATGCTAATCTCCAACTCACGGTAATACTGAGTTTTATCATAGACAAAGTCATAGCCAGCACCAATAACTCCTACTTTTGTCAAAGGGTTACGTGTATAAGAGCCTTTATTACTCTTATCATAGCCAGAGACTTTCATCAATGCAGCCGACTTACTCACTACGTCGGGGTTGTTGATGTCAGCCAAAGTAAGGTTTGCGGGATTCTTTGTTGTAGCAAAGAGATATGCTGGATTTTCCCCTTGGTAAAAACCATAAGCTGAGATTCGATAAATGCCTGTTCCATTTTCAGGAGGAGTGATATAAGTAGAAACAGTTCCCACACCTTCAAATTCCAGATAGCCAAATTTGGCTTCGACTTTACCATTGAAGCCATCATGATACTTGTCATCAAATTGAGCTTTCAGCCTGACAGGAACATTGTAATTCTCACCTTCGACAGTTCTCGTTCCTTCCTGATTGTTAGTTCTTGCCGATGTGTCACCATTTCCGGCTCGATAGCCCCATGTATAGCAGTAGCGGCCTTCACCGATAGTAGTATAAATCACATCTTCAGCAAACCTATTGGCAACCCATCCACTATCAGCGTAAAAGAACGAGAAGTCATTACGTTCGAAACCGCGGTCATTAATCAGGTAGGTCAAGTTCGTGCTTAATCCATCCCCCATGTCAGAGACAGTCATTGTAGCCAATAACTGTTCTTTGGTAACGACACGCCATTTATACAAATCATCAATCGACACTTTTGTATCAGCATTGAATATCTGGACCATTGTCTCTGCATAATCGTGAGGTGTCTTGCTATTATCTACAGAAGACACTCTGTCCTTAGGAGTACTCTTATCTTTTCCATCAAATCGTTGAAGCTGTGACCAAGTCGCCTTGTCATAGCTGCTGGAAAGACTGACTAGATAGCCATATCCGTCACCGTCATGGTTGCCCCAGTTGTCGCCATACACAGCACCCATCCAATATTTATCTCCACCCAAAGTCTGATACATGTAGTAAGTGTCAGTACCATCATCTGTCTCTACAGGCACAAATGTCCAATCGCGAAAGCCGCTATCTCCATCAAAAATAATAGTATAGGTCTTTGTCGCATCTGTGCTGCCATTGTTTGTTTGCCATGCATTGTCATTACCACAACATATGCCGGGCACGTTACAAATTAAGTATTTGGCAATACCATCCTTTTGAGTGGTCTGCCCTGTATCAAAATAATAGTTCTCACCACTCTTGTACACTTTCAGCATTTTTCCTGAGTCGTTGTAAAAAAGTCGTCCTTGTACGCCCCAATCACCACCATGAATCATAAAGCGGCCTGTTCCAACGTTATAAAGGAACACTTCCTGTCCATCAGCCAAATCACTTACGTTTGTACCCTGCCAACGTGTCGTAGTTTGCCCTTGCGCAGAAACGGGGGGAATAAAAACACCAAGTCCCAACATAGCCAGGACTACCCATAAAGTAAATCTTTGTCTCATAAGCATTATATTATTATTAAGAAACTTGTTTATAAACACTTGAGTCTGAATAACTAGAATACTGCATTCATAATCTTATTTCGCAATAAAATTAGTATGGCTAACTAGTTTATTATATAAGTTCCCCATATACTCTGGGGCAACGGCACAATAATTGTGCTAAATTTACAAGTATTCGGTTTACCCCTCTAAAAAAGTTCCAAATTCCCTAATAATTAAACTAAATTAACAGTTTAATTACATTTATAGATAATAGAATCGTCAGCTCTTCTGGTATTTCGACGGTGTCACTCCGAAGTGTTGTTTGAAGCAGCGGCTGAAATACAGGGGGTCGGAGAATCCCACCTCATAGGCCACCTCGCTGATGTTGACGGCCCTGCCCTGCCTCAGCAGCTCAGCCGCCCTTGCCATACGCATGTCGCGGATATACTCCTTGGGCGTCTTGCCTGTAATCTCCACCATCTTGCTATAGAACTGGCTGCGTCCGTAGCCCGTGGCGTGCGCCAGGTCGTCAACAAGGAAGTCGGCATTCGATAGGTTGCCCTGAATCTTCATGTCCACAATCTCGCGGAACTTCCTGTCGCGGTCGGTGGTGATGATAGCCTCGGTCTGGGCGGCGCTCTCGGCAGTCTTGTTCTCCTTCGAGTAGGCAGCCTTCAGTCGCTCGTGCTGCTTGAGCAGAGCCACACTCTTGCTGACGAGCAGCACCGGACTGAACGGCTTGGGAATATAGGCGTCTGCCCCGTAGCGTATGCCCTGGAGCTGTTTTTCCACATTGCTGATGGCTGTCAGCAGGATGAACGGGATGTCGAACAGGTCGTCGTCGTTGCGCACCTCCTTGAGCAGTTCCATGCCGTCCATCTGCGGCATCTTGATGTCGCTGACCACCAGATCGACGGTTGTCGAGCGCATGATGTCCAGGGCTTCCACACCGTCCTGTGCCGTTGTCACATGGAAATACTTGCCCAGTTCGGCTGCCACATAGTCGCGCACATCCTCGTCGTCGTCGACGACCAGCACGTTGCGGTTGTTCAGCGGTTCCATCTGCATCTCTTTGTAGGGCACCATGATGTCCTTCTGCAATTGCTCGTCGTCAGCGGCTTCGTCGAGGCTCTCCACCATCGTCAGGTAGTCCTCGGGGGCATACACCTCCTGCGAGGCGGGCAGCATGACGGTGAAGATGCTACCTCCGGCAGGGTTGTCGTGATACTCTATGGTGCCGTGATGTGCCAGCACAATCTGCTCGGTGAAATTCAACCCAATGCCGATACTGTCGGCGCTCATATTGGTCTGCATGAAGCGCGTGAACAGCTGGTTCTGTTTCTCCTTAGGCACGCCCACGCCTGTGTCCTCCACAAGTATTGCCAGCTTGCGCTCTTCCTCCAGCAGTCTCACCCTCACCACCACCGAGCCTTTCCTCGGCGTATACTTGAAGGCGTTGCTCAGTAGGTTGTACATGATCTTGTCCACGTATCCGCGGTCGATATACAAGACGTATTTCTGTGCGAAAGGCACGAACTGCAGACTCATCTGACGGTTTTGCGCCATGTCGGTGAAGCTCATGGTGATATCGCGCAGGAACTTGATGACATCTGTCTCCTGCAGCTTGAGCGTCAGCCTTCCGTCCTGCAGCTTGTGGAACTCCAGCAGCTGGTTGATGAGGCGGAGCAGGCGGTCGGTGCTGCGCGCCATATTGCTCACGGGCTGCTTCAATGCCGCTGGCAGCTCGCCGGCCTTGCGCATGCGCTCCATAGACCCTTGTATGAGCGTGAGCGGCGTGCGGAACTCGTGGCTCACGTTCATGAAGAAGTGCTGCTTGAAGTCGTTCATCTCCTTGTCCATACGGATGCGGTTGCGCATTCTGTAGGTCATTTTCAGCAGTCTGAGGATGTACCACGCCACCGTGCCCACGACGGCCAGATAGAACAGCCAAGCCCACCACGTGTTCCACCACGGGCGCGCGATGACCACTCTCACGACTGTCTCCTCGCCGTCCTTGCTGCCTGATATTCTCACGCGGAAGGTATAGTCGCCCGGGCTCAGGTCCTTGTATATGGCCTCGTTCGAGCGTGTGGGCAGGCTCCAGCCGCGGTCGAAGCCTTCCAGCCGGTATTCGTATTCCGTGCGGTGGGGGAAGTCGAAGCGCATGTCGGAGAAGCGGAAGGTGAGCGAGTTCTGCCGGTGCTTCAGTCTGAACACGCCCTTGGTAGCCTGTGCCGTATCGTAGTAGGGTGAGCCGTTCACCAGCAGGGTGGTCACCGCCAGCGTGCCCGTGCCGCGGCCTCCCAGCCTGGTCTCGTCGGGGTTGAAGCACACGATGCCGTTGTTGGTGGCAAAGACGAGCGTGCCGTCAGCGAGCGTGCACGACGAGTTCTCGCTGTAGACCTCTCCCAGCGGGTCGGCCGAGAGGAAATAGTTGGTGAACTGCATGGTGGTCATGTCGAGTTTCGACAGTCCGTAGTCTGTACCGATCCACAGGTTTCCGTGCTTGTCGGCAGTAATCGAGTTCACTGTATTATCGGTGAGTCCCTTGTCGGTTCCCATCTGCTCGAAGGTCAGGTGGGCAATGTCGTCGGCATGGGCAATGCGGTACAGTCCGCCTCCTACAGTAGCCAGCCACACGCTTCCGTCGCCGCTGCCGTAGATGTCGCGTATCTCATAGTATCCCAGCGCGCTGTTTTTCGAGTTATAGTAATGGTAGGCCTTCGGATCTTTCTCCAGCCGGTCGGGGTCGAAGGCCACCAGTCCGTTGGCACACCCCGCCAGTATCATGCCCTTGCGAGTCTCGTGCAGCACCGTCAGCGTGCGCAGGAACGGGTCCTCGGTAAGGAAACGGCTGAAGCGGTAGCTTCCGTCTGTCTTCCGTTTAGCCAGGCAGAGTGCCCCCGTGTTCACGGTAATCCACACCCGCCGGCTCTTGTCGCACATAATGTCGAACACCTTGCCGGGCGCGATGCTGCTGTCGTCGGCTGGGTCGTTGCGGTAGAACTTCCCGTCTACGCTCACGCCCTGATGGCGCGTGCCTATCCATGTGTGCCCGTCCTTATCGATACATACCGCCAGCAAGTCGTCCACCACGCCGATGTCGGTCTTGCGCAGTTCCATCGACTGGGTGTCCAGCCGGTAAGAGCCCTTCATGAAGTCGCCCACCCACACTTGTCCGTCGGCAGTCTGCCGCAGACAACGGAAGAAGTTGGCATACTCGGGTGTGTCGTGACGGGCGGCGAACAGTCTTTTCACACCTCGCGGGATGGTCGTAATCACGTTCAGGCCCATATTCTCCTGCGACACCCAAATGTTTCCCGCATAGTCGCACAGCACGCCGTACAGATAGTCCGTGCGCACCGGGCTGGCATCGCCGTCGGCTGGCTTGTAGTGTTCCAGCCGCTCGTTCTCGGGATTGAACATCCACAGACCGTTGCCGATGGTCGACACCCACACGTTGCCGTCCATGTCGGTCACCACCTTGTAAGGAGGCACGCCACGCTTGTTGAGCATCGCGGGGTCGAGAATCCTGAACATATAGGGTTTCTGCTTCTTCTTGTCGATATAACAGAGGTTCACAGCCTGGTCGCAGATGTACCAGTTGCCCACATTGTCGGTGTAGACGTTGCCGCCCGGCAGCTGTACCGAGCTTCTCTCCAGCGAGTTCTTTTCTGTATCGTAGACGAAGGTTGTGCCCGAGGTCACCACAATCAGCCTGTTGCCGATGGCAGCCAGCCCGCTGACGCTCACCCCCGACAGGCCGCCCACGTAGGCACTCACGTCCTCATGCAGCTGGCCACGACTGTCGACGTGCATCAGGCGCTGGTCGGTCGTAGCGAAGTATACCTTGTCGCCCACCTCGGCGGCACAAGCTGCCATAGCCTGCTCCGTCACGCTCCGCAGCTTGCCGTTCTCCTTCACGTACAGTCCGCCGTCGGTGCATATCCACACGCGATGACGGCTGTCGGCATAGACGTGCCTCACATGATCCGACCGCAGCATGCCGTTGCGCTCGCTATACTCGTGCGCCTCTATCTTCCCGTCGCGGTATTTCACCTCCAGGCAACCCGAATACGTGTACCACAGCCACGTGTCGCCGTCGGGCGTAAAATAGCAGTCGCAATAGTTGCGGGCATAGTCGCCCGTGGTGGTGAAGTCGACGAAGCGCCGTCTGTTCGTATCGTAGCAGCTGTAGCGCTCGCCCTGCAGGCGAATGAACAGCAGTCCGTTGGGATTCTGGTGGAGTTCTCTGATGCGGTTGTTCAGCAGCAGCGCGTTGTTCCCCTCCGCCTCGTGCCTGAGCACATCGAAAGAGTAGCCGTCGTGGCGGCACAGACCGTTGGCGGTTGCGAGCCATATATAACCCTGCGGGTCCTGTACCATATTGATGACATAATTGCTGGGCAGACCGGCCTCTGTGGTCAGATTCCGGTATTTCAGCTCCGTCTGGCTCCATGCGCAGACCGAGAGCAACAGCATCCATATGGTCAATAACTTCCTCATAGTTTTATACGACAAAGGTAATAAATAAAACTGAGAAATAAAAATATTGTTCCATTTATTTTACGTTTCCCACAGTACGATTTTCGGAAAACTTGACAGAGAAACGTAAGTGCGTGGAGGGTTGAAAATGCTAAACTCATTCGCCCTATGAGTCAGCCCCATTCTTCCATTCCATCGACGAACTTCCCGAATGCCCGAATGCCCGAATGCCCGAATGCCTGAATGCCCGAATGCCCGAATGCCCGAATGCCCGAATGCCTGAATGCCCGAATGCCCGAATGCCCGAATGCCCGAAAAAGGTTTCATTATTTTATTATTTATATATATTATTATAATAATATATATAAATAAAAGTATTTAATTACATTTTGATTATTTTGCGTTTTTACATAGCTAATTCGGGCATTCGGGCATTCGGGCATTCGGGAAGTTTTTTTATAAATTACTGAAAATCAGAAACTTTACTAAAAATAAACATCCGGTAAGCCACCGGAGT
>JAEEXN010000019.1 GCA_016291595.1 Prevotella sp. | reverse complement strand
CTTCAATGTGAAGTTTGACCATTGTACTTCGTCACCGTTTTTGTTGAAGCCATAATAGCATCCATGCTGAACGGTAAAACCGAAAGACCGGAGCATGTCAATGCCACCTTCCTTGTTCTTCTCAGAGATACGTTCCTGCTGGCGCTTCTTAGCAGAATTGTAAGCCTGTCGCCAGATGGTCTTGTTACCGTCCATCTTAGCCAGTTCCGTGATGTAACGCTCCAAGATGGTATCATCCTTGATACACAGGAGCAGATTGCACGTTTCATCGATGACCTTCTGCTTTTCCTCTGTAGTCCCGTTCTTATCAAACTTCTTCTCAAATGCCCATATCAAGAACTCCCTTTCTTCCAATTTGTTGAGGTCGGTCTTGTCGCTGAAAAACTCATCGGGATCAATCTTCTTCGGCAGTTCTACGCTGAGGTCGTTGGGAATCTCCTTCACACTGACGGTAAAACCCTGACGCATGGCGAGGGCTCCATTACGTAGAACATTCGCAAATCCGGCACCAATCATTTCTTCCTGTTTGGGAATGTCTGAATCAGGAATGAAGCAAAGCGTACAATCCTGTAGGCGGAAGTCTTTCAATTTCTGAAACTGGCTCTTAGTCCACGAGCCACCGAGGGAGGCAATCGCATTGGAAATGTCGAGTGACTGTAGTTTCATGACATCAGGTGCCCCTTCCACCAGGAACAGTTTTCCCTGCTTCTTGGCCGAAGGTATGGCACTATCGATGCCGAAGATGGAATGAGACTTGTGGTACAGTTCGCTATCCGAAGAGTTGAGGTATTTACAATCAGCATCTTCATCCAATGCCCTTGCAGTGAATCCCTCGATACGGTTGTATCTGTCTCTTATGGGAATCATGATGCGATTCCTATAGACGCAATACAGCTTATTGTTTTTTTCACTGACTCTCAGAATGCCCGTCTCCTGCAACAAGTCAAGGCTCATTCCTGTCTTAATAGCAAAATCAACAACGGAATGCCAGTCTTTGGGTGCATAGCCAATACGTTGTTCCTGGCAATACTTCTCATTCCAGCGACTAAGCATATAGGTTTTGGCCATTCTCGCATCTTCCGTATCTTTCTGAAGCTGTTCTACAAAGAATGTGGCCAGCCTGTCGTTGATGATGCGCATGGACTCCCGTTTCTTGTGTTTTTCCTCTTCTTCGGGTGTTGACTTCATTTCCTTATCCGTAAGGTCATGGCCCAGTTTTTCTTTCAGAAGCTTTTTCACGGCCAAAGGGAAAGTAAGGCCAGCCGTCTCCATGACGAAGTTGATGACGTTGCCACCCTTACCACATCCAAAGCAGTGGTATAAGTTCTTGGCCGTATCGATGCAAAACGAAGCCGTGTCCTCATTGTGGAAGGGGCAACAGGCCCAAGCACGATGTCCTTTAAGCTTCAGGGTGATACCATAGTCTTCAGCCACTTCCGTCAGATCTACTTTGTCGAGAACTTCATCAATATATTTCTGTTCAATCATAATAGAAAATTACTTTTGTATTATATAAGTGTAACTTTATAATATATAATGGTATGGGGATTAAAGGCCGTTCAGCTCCTTTCTGTGTTCCTCGATGAAGGCAACAATCATGGCCGCTGCAAGAGCGCGAATGGGGATGTTGCGCTCAGAGTTAGCCCGTAGTTGCTCTATCAGTTTCTTAACCTCTGTGGGTAGCCAGACGGCTGAACCTTGTCCCCTAACACCAGTATAGTCCTCCAGACCTTCTATGAACTTCTTCCATCCAATAGCATGCCAATCAGACTTCTCTTTACGTAAAACAGCTGTCTTATCTTTGGACTCAGCGTTTGCACCTATTATCTTTGTGACACTCTCTGCGAGTGAAACCCCGTTGTCGTTTTTTGAAAACAACGGGTTTATTATTTTTTTCTGTTCCATGTCTTATAGTTGATTGATGATTTCAATGATTCTGTCAAAAGTGTATTCAACGGCAGCATACTGGTACTTGTCGAGAGGGTAGAGTGTAGAATATCGCTTGACGACCACACTCTGCTTGATTCTTGGCGTGACCGTTCCCAGTCGGCCAAGAACAGAGATGGTTTCATCTCTCATTTCTCGTTCACGCGCCTTGCCCTCTGTCACATTGATGCGGTTCGGCACGAAAACGAGCCTGGCTTTTGACTGTCGTCTGATGACGGCTACGAAAATACCTGTTGCATCGATGGTGTCTACATCATAGGCCATCGGGATAACGATGAGATCTGCCACAGCATAGATAATGGCTAGGTTATTGTCGTTGAGATTCCCCGGACAGTCAATCAATACAATACCGTCTTGCTCTTTATATTCATTCATTGCCTCTTTTACTATCTTACCATCAAGTGTATTGAGGCGGGCAATGGCCCAGGGCACAGTCTGCCCCGGGTCTGCCTCCAAATCACGATCACGATGCCTTGACAAAGATGCCTGTAGGTCGGCATCCACTGCTACAACAGAGATTCCCTTCATAGAAAGGTACTCTGCGAAATTGGCACACAGAGTAGTCTTGCCTACACCGCCCTTGATATTCGAGAAGAGAATAATTTTACTCATGTGATAATGCTTTTATTTTATTTGTTTATATTGCCGGCAGAATTTTCATTGGTATTTCCTCTGCGTAGCTTCTGAATATCCTCTGCGCGATAGAAAACCTTACGGCCGATATTGATCTGTGGGAGGTACTTGTTATTGTTCCACAGCCACAAAGTCGTAGAACTAACTGACAGCATTTTCATGACTTCGCTTTTGGGAATCAGTTCCTCTTGTTTGTTAATATCGCTATCATGTTTTTGAGCTTTTTCGGCCAAAAGCCGCTCAGAGAGTTCACGGGCAAAGGCGACAGCACCTTTCTCCGTTAGAGTAAGGGAGATGTGATCACTACCCTTAGAGATTGCAGACACGAGTCGCTTTGCAAACAACTCACTTTCTAAACTTGGTTCAAAGTAGCCAACCTGGTTGGTATCCTTTGCAAAAACATTTTTTCCTATCATCTTTATTATATAAAATAGTTTTCACTCAGTGGGCTCTAGCACGTACAAATACGACTTGCCCCCGATTCGATTCATTTCAAATCGGGGGCAAAAATACGATTTTTCTAAATACCGTCTAAGTGAATTAAATAAAGATGTTTGCGCTGTCGGATAGAAGCGCAAAAAGCGCAAAAAACGCAATTCTATTTAAGCAACTCGTCCGTTAAATATTGAAGTTCTTGTTTGTACCATGAGTTTTCAATGACCAGTTTGCCTTTAGCGTCTTTATGATAAAGGGTACTGAAATAATACTGGATGTTTCTTACTTTTACAAAATCCAAATCAGAAAACTCTAATACTAATGCCTCCCTATATTCGGTCATTTGTAGCCTATTGCTAATTACAGGAGCCGTTCCAGGGGCAATAATGATATTCTTCAGGGCTACAAGCAACAAAACTAAATCATTCCCTGTTGACCTCTTTTTTAACAATTCATGAATATTGTTCAGAAGTTTTTCTTTGCTTTTGCTATCTGGCACATTGATTATCTCTGACAGAGGCTTATATACCTTATTTGGCAATGTGATAGGTTCTGGCAATTTCTCAACACCGTCTGCTTTTCCATCCTCTAAAAACAATAATTCATTGGGTAGGAGTTCGAAAACTTCATTGTAGGGGAGTGTTTTCATTTCTGTATTGAGGTTCCAAAACCTTTTCCAGTCAGCTTGTGTGCGAATTCCTAATTCCAAACTCTTTTTCACTACGTACCTATTGGCAATATAGCTTAAAGGATATTTGAGCAGGCCAAGTTTGTAGCCAGGGATGGGGTCCTTTATTTTCGAATAAATCCATTCGTAGCTATGGTCGAAATAAATCCAGTAGAGCAATGACATCAGAAAAGGTTCTAGGTCAATATACCCCATAGCATTTATCATCCGTTCAATGGTATGGGAACGTTTGATGATGTCCGCCATCTCTTGTGGGATTCTAACATCATCCTCAACCACCAAGCGAGGTACTCGGAACGACATCTGCTTGACTAAAGCAAAAAACAAATTCATAATACCCAATTCCTCTTGACCTAATATACCGAGAAACCTGTAATACTCTACCAAATTGCCTGACTGCCATTTCTTGAGGTCAGCCAGAAAATCTTTAAACGTATATTCGTTATCCATCTATATTTTTATCTACTATTCTATAATTTCCCAGAAACCGCCCTTGTCTGGACCAACTCGACGGAGGTATTTGCCTCGCATGTATTCTATATTTGCACTAATAGCCGCAACACTAATACCTACATATTTTGACAGGTCAGATTTAGATATATATGGGTCATCGACAATATATCGAAGAATTGATATTCGGTTTTCTGTCAACTTATCATGATTGCTTATTGCTTTTTCTATCAACTTTTCTATCAACTTTTGACCCTTTTCTGTCAACCTTTCCTTGTTTTCTGATAACTTTTCTGTCAACCCACTAGAACTATCTGGTAATTCTACAGCTTGGTCTCTGTTTGTTTTCAGTGATGTTTCTGTGACCTTTGGTACTGTGATCTTCAGGATGAACTCGTCAGTTCTGAAAGATGGGACATTTGCGCCATTAGCCTCCTGTTCACGACAGATACGATCAAAACCCTCGCCCGCATCAATCGATACAGTCCCCCAAAGCGTACCTTAATTGCTGGGTGCGTATGCCAGGAAAAGGAAAGAAATATTGGAAATTTTATGATAAATTTCACTCCCCACACCACACTGGTCGAATCATGTGGCCGTTGTAGCGGTAGTATTCATCCAAAAGTGAACTTTTCGAACTGACGTTGAGCAAATAGGCGTAATCCGACTGTGACGGTCCTTGCGAGGAAGACCAATAATAACCATTTCCGTTGATGCGGTAGAGGTTGCCGCCCCATCGGTAGTCAGCAGCAGGCAAGAATATGGTGTTGCCGTTCGGACCGGTGTAATAACGTCCTTTCAGACTGTTCAGTGTCTTCCACTTGCTGGTGCAATTTTTAATCAGTTCGTTTATTTGCTCTGACGATGGCATCTGCCATTTGTCTCCCCATTTTTTATGGGCAACGTCATAACTCATGCCTGCTATGTCGGCATCGCATTTGAAAATCTCAGTTGTTATCTATATGGATTTATTTTTTTTATATTGTAATATAAAAAGTACTATCACAATAATACCTATAATAATTAATTTAATCGATGCAGAATGGCTTATTGTCTTATCGTTAAGGAACGAACACAACAAACCGATTACAATACAGCATAGAGCTTGAGATACTTTTTGTATGTTCATTTTAATATTATTTTGTGGAAGTTTTACATCTAGTGCAAAATTATTATTATAATATTAAAATTAGTAGCAATCTGTTATTTATTTGGAAAAGTTTAACAAAACGCCGATCTTCCTGTGCCCGACACCGTCCAACGGACGGCCGCAGCATTTGCAGCAGGCAGGCTCGTGCTTTATGGCATTGTCCGGGCTGCTGACGGTCTGCAGCGTGTGTCCCTTATGGCCGGGCTGTCCGCCGCTCGGCTTCCCGCTTGGCTTCCGGGCGGATCAATCCTCTCCGCCGCCACCGAAGGAGTTTTGCATATCGCCCTCACCCTGATCGTCGCCCTGTGGAAAAAGTAAGATTTTGAGTAATGGAGAAGTTCCCTTAATGGTGAAAATCACAAAAAATGGGAAGCGTAGTTTGAAATCATTGGGCATATCCGTCAATCCAAAATATTGAGATTTTGAGCGAAATAAACCTAAAAGTAACTGTCCCAATAGGAGATGTGGCTTTTGGTGGCAATCGGTTGTTTCTCAGGTTTGCGGATTTCTGATATTCTCGCCCTCAGATGGTCACAGATTCTCAGTGTTTCCGAGTTTACCATCATTGAGAAGAAGTCGAGGAGCACACTTATCTCCCGGTGGGCTCCTTAATCAGTCAGAATACTCGCCCTCCCCAAGCGATTCCTTATATATCCTAACCATATCGCGTTCATAATCGGCAAAACATTCTAGTTCTTTGATTTCATCTGAATGGTCACCCTCCAGCTGTTTCAGTTCGGCAATCTTCGCCTCATACTCAGCCAGCTTCGATGAGAGGATGAGAGAGTAAAGACCCGACTCGTTGATGAGGATGGCTCGAGTCTTGTAGTTGGAACCACTCTCCCGAATTGGGAGGGTGGTTTTGTCCTCCATATCTACATGCTGTTGAATGGCCTTCGAAGTATTGCTGTAGCCCAGCTTCTCTGCCACATCCTTACCTACGAACCAAGGTTCGCCCTTCTCAGCCAAGATGGCCGATTTCTGCAAATAGTCGTATTGCAAATCCTTCTGGTAAGAACGAATGGCGTTCTTGGCAACGAGAAACCCTACTAATTTGTCAAAAAAATCCATAACTACCTCCTTCTTTATCGTCCTATTCTTCTGCACCAAAGTCCAATCCTGATTGTGAGGCGGATTCCTTAACACTCTTGACGATGGGTGAATTATCCGTTAGAGGACTGGCAGGACTTGTGCTTGCTGTAAAACTCACTTCAATCTTCAGATGGTTATTCCTTAGCGTGTTGACGAAACTAGAGAACAGTTGACTGTAGTTCTCAATAGGCACACTTCCGCTAACCACTTTTTTGACTACAAAAATATAGAAAACTTTTGGATGGACAAAAAGAATCTATCACATTTTAAAAAACAAATCACTTCATTTCCTTTCTATTACGTTTGGGCTTCTCAAATAATTCACTATCTTTGCAAACACGAAGGTACAAGCCTAAACTCTCTACAGGAAGAATATGTGAAGACCATCACCACATACGTTTGTCAGAATGGTGATAGCACAGGAAAACCTTGTAAATACGGAGCCGTTCAGTGAGTATGAATGGATAGACACCTTCGGGCAAAGTTTCATGGCCGTGCGTAACTTCGTGAACAAAGTACATCAGGTAATTGCATAAAAACATATCTTATTGAATATTAGCGATTAATCTAAATACAAACTTATAAACATAACACTTATGAAAACATTAAGATTTATCGGAATCACCATTATGATGGTTTTGGTAGCAGGTTGCTTTACTGCTTGTAGTAGTGATGATGATGAAGAAGAAGAAAAGGGTGGAGGGGGTTCTAGTTCTGGCGCACTCATCAAGCAGATTATTGGTGTCACAGATAGTGAAGACAATTGCACTTTTGAATATGACACAATGGGTAGGGTAATCAAAGCAAATAGTAAAACTTATTCATATGGTGAAAAAGCCATCTTTGTGAACGGTCGTCAGGACTACGTTCTATCAAATGGGCGAATAGTCAAGGAAGATAATTATGAGACTTTTGCCTATGACAATAATGGTTATTTAAAAGAACAAAGAGGAGATGTCAATTTTACGTTTACCTGGAAGGATGGTAATCTGATAAAATATGGCGATGAGAACAACTATTTCACAGTTACTTACTCAAATCAGAAATGGCCCAAAGGCTGGATGCATTATTGGAAATACACGGAAATGAATGAACACTTAGAGCCTGCTGGTGCATGGGGAAAGATGCCCAAAAATTTGCCAGCAGAAATCTCCCAATATGATAACGAAGGTTTATGGCGTATTTTTTCTTTTGAATATACTGTTGAAAAAGGCCGCATAACACAACTTATAGAAACAGTTACTGACTATAGTGGAAACTATACAAAATCATATGTCTATAATTACATCTATTATTAGAACCCTACTTGTAAACTCTTTTTCTTGAAATACCGAAGTAAGTGATGGGGAAAAACGGCTAGGTGTATATAAAAAGGAGCAACACGCTGTGCTGCTCCTTTTATTGTCATTGCCGAGATTTTATGAGACCTCGGTTTGAACTGTCCCATAACATGAACCCCTTTTCTACCTGGAGGTTTTGCTTTTGTATCTGATAAGAAGTCCACTTATTTTGTAAGCTCAAAGCCTACACGAGCACCGTTGGCACTCTTAGCGAGCTTGCTGACAGCCTGAACAGCAGCAGTGTTGCTGACCTTGCCTTCTTTCTGAAGGATGTTGGCCATCTGCATAGCGTCAAACATCAGACCCATTCCTTTCTCAGTCCTCGTCACGTTGCCCTTAATGGTCTCAGTAGCTGTCTTGAGGGAGATCTCACCATTTTGGGGGTTAAAAACATAGGTTCCGCTGAATGGGATGCCGTTCACCTTGGCCGAGAACTTATTGCCTTCAAGGAACGAGAAAGAAGTGTTGTTACGATTGATACCGATGTTGTTGTAGTTACTTGCCAGCGACGAAGCCATGTTGGCAACTGTGGCAGCACCTCCTGCCTTTGTCAGGGCCTGTTCAGTTGTAAACGCAGCACTTGGAGCATTGTAGTTCCAGCTACCCAGAAGGCTGGACTGGTCGAATGACAATCCGCCCAACAATACATTACTCAACACACTGCCGAGCACAGCACCTAATATGTTGCCGGTATTGTTGGAGGACGTATTTCCATATCCCGTTGATAAGCAGCTCGACATCAATAGTGTCATAGCTACAAGAAGTGTTAATGTGGTTTTCTTCATAATGCTATAGATGTTAATAGTGATAGATGTTAATAGTAAATGATTTGTCGACACAAAATAACAGAAAAATAATGAAATTACCAAAGATTTTTCAAATATTCTTTGTTTATACCCTTTTCCTACTTCTGATTTAAGGTCTCGTAATTCACTCTTATGCTTCAGCGGATGGAAATGTGATTCCTTCAGGATGTGAGGGAAATATTTCCCTGTGATACTATCTCCCTGACTGTCTACATGAGCGCAAAATTGCGCCCATGCACTTTCTCCCTGACTGTCTGCATCAGCTCAAATTTGAGCCCATGTGCTATCTCCCTGATTGTCAACATCGGCTGAAATTTCAGCCCTTGTAAAAACGGCGGAGTGAACTGCACCCCCAAAATTGTACAAAAAACATTGTGGCACAGCAAGGATTAAAGTCAACGTTCTTAGGAAAAGAGTCAACTGCGTTAGGAATGTAGTCAACTCTTCTCAGGCTGGCGGGTCAACCTTTTCAGTAGGGACAGACAATAAGCAGTTTCTCACAATCTCACATCTCACATCTCACATGTAGCCCCTGAAAAAACCATTATCAATTAGAAATAATATTATTTATTAATATATTATAATATATTAATAAATAAAAGATACATCCAAAACCTAAATGTGAGATGTGAGATTGTGAGATTGTGAGAAGACATAGAGACGGCGTAGCCGCCGGTAAAAGGATTAAATGCCCTGACGCGCGTTCAAAGTTCAAGGCCTGCCGGGATGTCAGCGCAAATTTGCGCCCACATATTGTTTACCACACACGCCTTCCGAATGCGTAAACTCTGGTTGAGGATTAACGGGCTGAGTTTCAAGCCGGTTGAGGGGTAACGGACGCAAAATTGCGCTGGTTGATTTTGCGGAAAGAAGGAAAGCACGCCCTGATTTAGGGCGCCCTTAGCCAGTGGTCGGATAAGACGGTGAACGAATCGTTATCCAGCTCCGACATGATCAACACGGACAGAGCAGCGAAAGGGGTGAACGAAATGGGCACCCCTTGGCGTTGGTTAAAGGTTTAAAGTTCAAGGTTCAAAGGTTTAAGGGATTTTGTTTCTCTCAACAAAGCCAGGACAACTTTCGGTGAACTCTGAGTTTCCTGATCTGTCAGAGGCATCGATGAACTTACCAACCTACCAACTTACCAACTTACCGAAAATCGTGTTTTCAAACGCAAAAGAGAATTTTGTAATTGAATATATTTTATTTATATATATTATTATAATAATATATATAAATAACTAATCATATAGTCATTCAGGAAGAGATAACAAAAAAATATGCGGTTTTCGGTAAGTTGGTAAGTTGGTAAGTTGGGAGGTTTTTGCGTAATGTATTGATTGTCAGCATCTTTATCGTACGAGCCGACTGTAAGTCGCCGGAGGATTCTCCCGTAAATAGTACAGTTTTTTCTCAAAAACAGCCCTTTCTCATACTGACAAGGTTGACTCGCGCGCCTGAAAAGCTGGCTCTTTTCCTGATTTCGTTGACAGTCTAGCGAATTCAGTAACAACAGAACGACTGCCCCACACATCTGTTATCTGTTAACTGTAAACTCTTTACTATTAACTGTATTCCTCCCGCCACGCCCTCGGGCGCCAAGGAGTAACTTCCGGCGCGCGCCGGAGCGCTTGTAAATATTTTTGAAAACAATTTTTCGCACCCCCAGATTTTCCTTGCAAACCCTTGCATACCTTGTTTTATTTTTGTACCTTTGTCACAGAATTAAAAACTAAATACTTAAACAAATGATAAAAAGACTGACGATTTTACTAATGGCCGTAGTTTGGACAACGGCGATGATGGCCGACACAAAGCAGACTGTGACGGTGAACGGCTCGACGGTGGACAAGACCGTGTCGAGGATGACGTTCGACGGTGACAAGGTGGTTATGACCTTCACCGACAATACCGCGCAGACAGAAGACATGGAGGCGGTGACCATCAGTTTTCTCTATTCCGGCACCGGTGTCGGGAAGGTGAAGGCTGACGAAATGAAAGATAAGCGCGTGTTCAATCTGAACGGACAGTATTTGGGCAAGGGCGTAGAGGGCCGTGCCAAGGGCGTGTACGTGGTGGACGGCAAGAAGGTTGTTGTTCAGTAAAACGGAGGAGGAGAAGACATGAGAAAGAGAATCATCTTGATGTTTATCGTGCTTGCCGCCATGATGGGCATGAGCACTACCGCCAAGGCCCAGACATGGGATTTCCTCTCGGTCGACGCCATCGACCAGGAGAACCTGGCAGCCGACGAGACGGGTAACTGGAAGCTGGACTCGGACAATAACAACCGCTGGTGCTACCTGAAGGCGCTGAACGGCGAGGCCGTGATGGCCAACGGCGTGGAGCTGGCTTACACGAAGGGGCTGCTGATCACCGTGACGGAGAATGCCAGCGGCAACTTCCGCGCCGACATGAAGAACAAGCGCATGTGGATGGGCGGCGGCTCGATCACAATTCCCAACCTGAAGAAAGACTATCGGATAACGGTCAGCTACATGTCGTCGAGCAAGGATGTGGCGCGCGGTATCAACGTGCAGAACATCACGCCCAAGTCGGGCGAGTTCAACAGCACGAGCGTGGGCACCGCCAAGGTGGTCAGCACGGGTGAGGTGACTGCCGACGGCGACGTGGTGCTGACGATGACCGGCGGCATGTATGTCTACAGCATTCAGGTGGAAGAGCCCGACGACGACGATGATACGGGCGGCGGAGGCGGCGACACGCCTATGCCTCCCACCACCGACCATTCCACCTTCGCCAGCTCGGCCAGCAACCAGGTGGTGATCGACCTGGGCAGCGAGAAGAAATACTACAACACGGCGGAGGTGACCAGCATCGACATCAACGACAACCTCATCACCGTGAGCCAGCCGGCAGGTAACGACACCTACGAGGGCACGGTGGACAATATCTCGTTCAGGAAAGCCACCGAGGGCAACAACGGCACCTATCAGAACACCGACGGCAAGGTGCGCATCACCGAGGCCCGCGGATGGCTGGAGTCGGCCTACGTGAAGTTCGACCTCTTCGAGGGTGCCAAGAACTACCATGTGTATGTCAAGGGCGGCAACTACGGCGACTACACCCTCATCGACGGTCAGCTGGTGCGCAACTACGGCACCTACGGCCGTGCAGACATGGTGGGACTGGTGAAGGCCGCCAACTATGCGCTCAAGGTGGTGCCCGTGGCTGAGGACGGGAGCGAGATGACCAGCGCCGCCAACGAGGCCATCGCCATCAGCGTGGAGAACTACGACCGGTCGGGATTCGCCCACAAGGGAGCAGCCGACGGGATAGGCGCCTACAACAACGACGGCTCGCTGAAGAGCGACGCCCGCGTCGTTTACGTCACGAAGAACAATGCCAAGACCGTCAGCCTGGATATCGCCATCAACAGCAAGGGCGGCACCGACACCTATACCGGCTGGCAGCAGATCATCTACGGCTACCAGAAAGGCTACGAGACGCGTCCGCTCGCCATCCGCCTCATCGGAACCATCGCCGCCGCTGACTGCGACGAGTTCCTCAGCTCGGCAGAGGGTATCCAGATCAAGGGCAAGAGCGCCAATTCGCCGCTGAACATCACCATCGAGGGCATCGGCGACGACGCCGTGACCACCGGCTACGGCTTCCTCATCCGCAATTCCGCCAGCATTGAGCTGCGCAACTTTGCCAACATGCTCTGCATGGACGACGCCGTGAGCATCGACAGCGACAACGAGCACATCTGGGTGCACAACCTCGACCTGTTCTACGGACAGGAGGGCAGCGACAAGGACCAGAAGAAAGGCGACGGAACCATCGACATCAAGAGCGACTCGCGCTTCATCACGGTGAGCTACAACCACCTCTGGGACAGCGGAAAGGCATCGCTGTGCGGCATGAAGAGCGAGACAGGCCCCAACTGGATTACCTACCATCACAACTGGTTCGACCATAGCGACTCGCGCCATCCGCGCATCCGCACGATGAGCGTGCACGTCTACAACAACTATTTCGACGGAAACGCGAAGTATGGCGTGGGAGCGGCTTACCAGAGCAACGCCTTCGTCGAGCGCAACTACTTCCGCAACTGCAAGTACCCCATGCTCATCTCCCAGCAGGGCAGCGATGTGGCCAACGACCCCGACGGCACATTCTCGGGTGAGGACGGCGGTATGGTGAAAGCCTTCGGCAACAAGATTATCGGTGCCACGCGCTATGTGACCTACCAGCAGAACAGCACCCAGTTCGACGCCTACGAGGCAGCCACGCGCGACGAGCAGGTGCCTGCCGGCGTGAAGGCCGTGAAGGGCGGGCGCACCTACGATAATTTCGATACCGACGCCAGCCAGTTCTACACCTATACTCCCGACGAGGCCGACGACGTGCCGGGCATTGTGACCGGATGGCTGGGAGCAGGAAGAATGAATCATGGCGACCTGCAATGGCAGTTCGACAATGCCACCGAGGACAGGAACTACGACGTGATTGCCGGACTGAAGAGCGCCCTGCTGAACTATGCCTCTGCGCTGCTTGGCATCTTCGGCGAGGAGAACCAGTCTGGAGGCGGTGGTGGCGGCGACAACCCGGGCGGTGACACGCCTGGAGGCGATACTCCTGGCGGCGATACTCCGGAAGGCACCATCACATGCTCGTTCGACAAGGCCGGTACTCCGTCGAGCAGTTTCTTCACGGTCGTGGGCAACGGCTCCAACAGCAAGGGAAAGGCTACGGTCGACGGTGTGGAGTACACCACCTGTCTGAAGCTGGAGTCGACAACCTCCGTCAAGTTCACGCTGGGCAAGTCGTATAAGATGACACTCTATTTTGCCGACACCGAGACGGCAAGTATCAAAGTGGACGGCGTCAAGAAGACCGCTGACACCAGCACTTACACGGAGGTATTGGCGGCAGGCGCCCATGAGCTGACGAAGGCCGACACCCGCAATCTGTTCTTTATCAAGCTGGAGCCGCAGGAATAACCGTTTGTGAGAAAATAATAAGAGGGGAGAAGTGAGAAGTATTCCGATTAGCAGTTCCTAATCATGCTTCTCATTTCTCCCCATTCTTTTTGCCGATTTGCCGGTTACTTTCTTATCTGTTTTGCTTGTAACTGCTTTGCCCTTTTTACCCGCCACTATCTTACATCCAGTCTGACATATTCCGGACGCTCATCAGGCAGGTCGGTGGTGATGACCACATCCTTGAACACGACATTCTCGGCATGATTCACAAAGAAACCCTTTGCGGGTAAGACGCCCCACATGGTGGCCTCGGGATACTCTTTCTCTTTCTCGTCCGTGGGAGGCGCAACCTGATGCTGGCCGCCACGATGATGGATGGTGATGCCGCTCAGGAAAATGTTTCTGACGGGATGGCCCTCCAGGCCGGTGATGGAACAGCCCGAGGGACCGGCATCGCGAATGGTGATGTTGCTCAGGTGGACGCCGTCGATGATGCCTACGCGGGTCACGGGGATGCCCTCGGCATAGCCTCGCGCACGGTTGCCCAGGCGCACGAAAATGGGCGACTCGGTACCCTCTGCCACAATGTCGCTGACATGGATGTTGTGCATCACTCCGCCGTCGACAATCTCCAGCGAGACGGCCGAGGTGCCGCGCTTGCCCTCATGTCCGAAAAACTGTGAGCTCTGGTCGGCGGAAGGCTTCACCACACAATGGCTGATGGTGATGTTACGGAAGCCGCCATTCGTCTCGGTTCCCAGTTTGATGGCGTTGCAATGGCTGCTCACCACGCAATTCGTGATGGTGATATTCTCGCACAGGCGGGGTGACGTGCTCTTCAGCGTGATGCCGTCGTCGTCGCTGTCGGCCATCATATCCGATACGACCACATCGTGGCAGCCGTCCAGGTCGAGCGCGTCGTTGTTGTAGTTGTTGCGGTTGATGACGGTAATCCCCTCAATGTGCACCCTGTCGCAAGCCAGATAATGCTGCATCCAACAGCCTGAGTTGCGCATGGTGATGCCCCTGACGGTAACATCTGAACAGTTGATGAACCGCAGCAGGTGAGGCCGTGTGATTCCCTCGTCGTTCCAGCTGAGTTTCTTAAACGCACTTCCGCGGCCGTCAATCGTGCCGTAGCCGTCGATGACCACATGGCTGGCACCCTCGGCGTAGATGAGCTGGATGGTGGTCGTCTGTGTGCGCAACGACACGTAGTCGGACTTCATCTTCCGGTAGTCTTCCAGCCTCGTGCTGCCATAGAGCACTGCCCCGTTCTCCAAGTGCAGGTTCACATGGCTCTTCAGGACGATAGAGCCCGTCTTGAAATGGCCTGCGGGCACCACAACCCTGCCTCCGCCAGCTGCCGCACAGGCGTCGATGGCGCTCTGAATGGCCTGGGTGCTCAGTTGGCTGGTGTCGGCAACCGCACGGAAATCAGTAATCAGATAATCTCTTGCTACGGCTCCGTTCGATGCCATGAGGCAGAAGAGGAAGACCAGTATTCTACTCGTTGCTTTACTCATAAGTCAAATAATTTTGTTGCAAATATACTGAAAAGAATAGAAATATGAAGACGGTGTCAGGGATTTTTTATATATTTGCACCACTGAAAAACCATTATAAGCTGAATTAGATATGAGGAAAATGATTCTTACGGTTCTGTTAACCGCTATGATGTCTTTAGCAAGTGCCCAGACTAATCCGTTGTGGATGCGTTATAGTGCCATCTCGCCCGACGGGAAGACCATTGCCTTCTCCTACAAAGGCGACATCTTTACGGTTCCGGTTCAAGGTGGCGAGGCCCGTCAGCTGACCACCAATGCCGCCTACGACTCCCATCCCGTGTGGAGTCCTGACAGTCGTCAGATAGCCTTCTCGTCTACTCGTGAGGGCGGCCACGATGTGTATGTGATGGCACGCGAGGGCGGTGTGCCTGTACGGCTGACAACCCATAGCGGTTCGGAGATACCCGTCACCTTCCGCGACAACGGGCATGTGCTGTTCACTGCTGCCCTGATGCCGACGGCTCAGTCGAATATCTTTGCCAGCAGTAAGTTCCCGCAAATCTACGAGGTGAGTGTGAAGGGTGGCCGTCCGCGCCTGTTTTCCGGACTTCCGATGGCCGACCTGAATATCAATAGTCGTGGCGACCTGCTCTATCACGACATCAAAGGAGGCGAGGATGTGTTCCGCAAGCACCATCAGTCGCCTATCTGCCGCGACATCTGGCTCCTTCGCGACGGCAAGTATACCCAGCTGACCGACTTCAAGGGCGAGGACCGTAACCCGGTGTGGGGCGCTGATGGTCAAGGCTATTACTACCTGAGCGAGAAAGACGGTACCTCAAACATCTACAAGCGCTCACTCGACGGGAAGACGGAAGTCCAGCTGACCCGCCACCAGAAGAATCCTGTGCGCTATCTCAGCCGAAGCAACGACGGCCTGTTGTGTTATGGCTACGACGGTGAGATCTATCTGCTGCGTGAGGGAGGCCAGCCGCAAAAGGTCCATATCAGCATCCATGCCGACAACGACGGCCAGGAACTCATCAGAGAGGTGCGCACGAGCGGAGCTACCAAAATCTCGGTGTCGCCCAATGGCAAGGAGGTGGCTTTCGTCTTGCACGGCGATGTGTTTGTGACCGCTACAGATTATAAGACTACCCGTCAGATTACCGATACCCCTGAGCAGGAGCGGAACATCCACTTTGCGCCCGACGGACGTAGCATCGCCTATGCGGCTGAGCGCGGCGGCTATTGGCAGATTTATCAGACAAGGCTCACCAAGGCCGACGAGAAGCTCTTCACCTATGCCACCGAACTCAAGGAAGAGCGCCTGACCGAGACCGACCGCACCTCGTTCCAGCCCCTCTATAGTCCGGATGGAAAGCAGATTGCCTATCTGGAAGACCGTGGCACACTCCGCGTCATCGACCTGAAGACCAAGCAGATACGCACGGTGATGGACGGAAAGTTCAACTTCTCGTATAGCGATGGCGACCAGTGGTTCAACTGGAGTCCTGACAGCCGGTGGCTCATCACCAGCTACATCGGGTTGAGCGGCTGGCACCATTCTGATATTGCTTTGGTCAACGCGTCGGGAAATGGAGAGATTCACAACCTGACCAACAGCGGATACAGCGACGGAAATGGCAAGTTTGTGCTTGGCGGCAAGGCCATGCTCTTCAGCAGCGACCGCAACGGATACCGCAGTCATGGCGGAAGCGGGGCAGAGCGCGACTACTATCTGATGTTCTTCGACGTGGATGCCTACGAGCGTTTCCTCATGACGAAAGAGGAGAAGATGATGCAGGATGAGGCGCAGAAAGAAGCCAAGGGCAGGAGTCAGGAGGCTAAGGGGAAAGAACAGTCTTCCGCCGGCAAGAAGAAACAGTCGCCTGCCACGCAGCAGATGCCGTCCAATGTGCTTACTTTCGACCTTGATAACTGCCGGAAACGTATTGTCCGACTGACCAACAACTCGTCGCGTCTGGGCGATGCCGTGCTGAAGGGCGACTCGTTGTACTACCAGGCAGCCTTTGAGGGCGGCTACGACTTGTGGCTGCAGAACACCCGCGAGAAGAAGACCGAGCTGCTCCAGAAGAATATCGGCTCAGGCACGATGTCGATGGACAACAAGCAGAAAACGCTTTTCATGGTCGGGCGTGGCGGCATCAAGAAACTGGACTTGGCGAAAGGCAAGCCTGTGAGTATTGACTTCGAGGCCGTGTTCAACTATCGTCCGAACGAGGAGCGCGCCTATATCTTCGACCATATCTGGCAACAGGTGAAGGACAAGTTCTATGTGAAAGACCTGCACGGGTGCGACTGGGAAGGCTATCGCGACATCTACCGCCGTTTCCTGCCTTACATCAACAACAACTACGACTTCCGCGACATGCTGAGCGAACTGCTTGGCGAGCTGGATGCCTCGCATACCGGCTCACGTTATCGTCCGGATGGAGCGACATTGAAAACGGCTGCGTTGGGCATTTTCGCTGACAACTCGTACGAGGGAGATGGCATCCGGATAGAGGAAGTCATCGGCAATGGCCCGTTCAGCATCAAGAACACAGGTGTGAAAGCTGGCGACATCATCGAGCGAATCGACGGAACAGTCATCTCCGGCGACATGGACTATAACTGCCTGCTCGACGGAAAGGCGGGAAAGAACGTGCGCGTGACGGTGTTCTCGCCCGGGAACGGCCAGCGCAGGGATGTGACGATTAAGCCCATCAGCACGGCCGACCAGAACGAATTGCTGTACGACAGATGGGTGGAGCGCAACCGGAAAATGGTGGAGGAACTCTCTGGTGGGCGTGTGGCCTACATGCATGTGAAGCAAATGAATAGCGAGTGTTTCCGCAAGTTGTACGACGAGCTGCTCAACGAGGATAACCGGAACAAGGAGGCTGTCATCATCGACGAGCGCCATAACGGTGGCGGCTGGCTGCACGACGACCTCTGCACGCTGCTCAGCGGCCGTCAATACTCGCGCTTTGAGATTCAAGGCAAGTACTTGGGCATCGACCCATATAACAAATGGACCAAGCCGTCGTGCGTGATGGTGTGCGAGGATGACTACAGCAACGGCTGCGGCTTCCCGCGAGTCTATCAGGACCTGGGTGTCGGAAAACTCATTGGCACACCGGTGGCAGGAACAGTCACGTCGGTGTGGTGGGAGACGGTTATCAACGGCATGATATTCGGCATTCCGCAAGTGGGACGCATTGACAACCGCGGACATTACGGTGAGAATACCGAGTTGGTGCCGGAAATCATTGTCTACAAACAGCCCGACGACATTCTCAATGGCCGTGACCCGCAACTGGAGCGTGCCGTGAAGGAAATGCTGAAGGAGGCCGACGCCAATGCCTCACAGAAAAGTGGGAAATAGGCGGAGAAATAGGGATTCGCCCTATTCTAAGAACCGTTCCATCAGCCGACAGATTTAAGAATCAACAAAAAAAATCAAGAATAAACCAACAACAAAAAACATGAAGAAAATAGTCTTTTCAGTTGTGGTCATGGCCGTCTCTATGGCTGCCAGCGCACAAGACGAACCGCTGTGGATGCGCTTTAGTGCCATCTCACCCGACGGACAAACCATCGCTTTCTCGTATAAAGGCGACATTTTCACAGTCCCGGCGGCAGGAGGAAATGCGCGCCAGCTGACGTCCAATGCCGCTTATGACGCCTATCCCGTGTGGAGTCCTGACGGAAAGAAACTGGCTTTTGCCTCCTCGCGTGAGGGAAGTCTCGATGTCTATGTGATGAATGCCACCGGAGGAAGTCCCGTCAGGCTGACGACTCATAGCAGCGACGAGGTGCCTATGACGTTCAGCGACGACTCGCATGTGCTCTTCTCCGCAGCACTCATGCCAACGGCGCAGTCGAATATCTTTGCCGGAGGGCGCACCAATCAGGTGTACGAGGTGAGTATCGAGGGCGGGCGCCCGCGCCTTTTCTCCACGCTGATGATGGAAGATGTGAGTGTCAACAGCCGGGGCGACGTGCTTTATCACGACTGGAAAGGATACGAGGATCCCTTCCGCAAGCACCACCAGTCGCCCATTTGCCGCGACATCTGGCTGTGTCAGGGCAGTAAGTATACCAAGCTGAGCAGTTTTAAAGGTGAGGACCGTACCCCGCGCTGGGCTGATGATACCTCTTACTATTATCTGAGCGAGGAGGACGGCACCTTCAATGTGTACCGCCGGAATATCGACGGAAGCGGGAAACAGCAGCTCACCAAGCATCAGAAGAATCCTGTGCGCTACCTGAGCGTGTCGCGTAACGGAATGCTTTGCTACGGTTACGACGGGGAAATCTACACCCTGAAGCCGGGAGGTCAGCCGCAAAAGGTAAAGATCAGCATCACCGCTGACCGCAACGACCGTGAGCTGGTGCGCCAGGTGAGGAGCAACGGCGCCACAGAGATCAGTCTTTCGCCAAGTGGAAAAGAGGTGGCATTCGTGATGCATGGAGACGTGTTTGTGACATCCGTGGATTATAAGACCACCAAGCAGGTGACTGATACACCCGAGCAGGAGCGCAGCATCAACTTCGCACCCGACGGGAAGAGCATCGTGTATTGTGCCGAGCGTGGTGGACACTGGCAGATTTACCGCACGAAACTCAAGAAGGCAGACGAGAAACTGTTCACCTATAGCACGGAATTGGAGGAGGAACGGCTGACGAATACCGATGTGACATCGCTGCAGCCCAAGTTCAGCCCGGACGGGAAGGAAGTGGCTTTCTTCGAGAACCGTGGCGAGCTGCGTGTCATCAATCTTGCCACCAAGCAAGTACGTACGGTGATGGACGGCAAGTATAATTTCTCGTATAGTGACGGCGACCTGTGGTTTGAGTGGAGTCCAGACAGCCGCTGGTTGCTGAGCAGCTACATCGGAACAGGTGGATGGAACAATCAGGATGTGGCACTCGTCAACGCCTCGGGCAACGGTGAGATTCACAACCTTACTCAGAGCGGATACAACGACGGCTCAGCCAAATGGGTGTTAGGCGGTAAGGCGATGCTCTTCGAGAGCGACCGAGCCGGCTATCGCAGTCATGGAAGCTGGGGAGCCGAGACCGATTATTACGTGATGTTCTTCGACGTTGATGCCTACGACCGCTTCCGCATGACGAAAGAGGAGAAGGTGATGCGCGAAGAGGCGGAGAAAGAGGCCAAAGGCAAGGAGCTGGCAGCTAAAAACAAAGAACAAGATGCCAAAGGCAAGAAGCCTGCCAACAAGAAAAAAGCGACGGCTAATACCCAAACCACACCATCCAAGACGCTGCAGTTCGACCTTGACAACTGCCGTGACCGCATCATCCGCCTTACCGTAAACTCGGCACGAATGGGCGATGCCGTGCTCAAGGGCGATACGCTCTACTACCAGGCTGCTTTCGAAGGAGGCATGGACTTGTGGAAGCACGATCTGCGCGAGCAGAAGACCACGCTCGTGATGAAGAATGTAGGCCGTGGAATGATGTTTGCCGACAAAGGCTACAAGAATCTCTTCCTGTGTTCTCAAGGCGGCATCAAGAAAGTCGACCTGGCCAAGGGAACACCGACTCCCATCGCCTTCGAGGCAGAGTTCAACTATCGTCCGTACGAGGAGCGTGCCTACATTTTCGACCATATCTGGCAACAGGTGAAGGACAAGTTCTATGTTGAGAACATCCACGGTGTCGACTGGGAAGGCTATCGCGACATTTATCGCCGGTTCCTGCCGTATATTAATAATGAGTACGATTTCCGCGACATGCTGAGCGAGATGTTGGGCGAACTGAACGGCTCGCACACGGGTGCCCGCTACAATCCTGCCGGAGCCTCGTTGAAGACAGCCGCATTAGGAGTGTTCATCGATAATGGCTACAATGGCGACGGACTGCGCATCGAGGAGGTAATCAAACGTTCTCCCCTGGCACAGAAGAATGCCGGTGTCGAGGCTGGATGCATCATCGAACAGATTGACGGCCACGCCATCCAGGCAGGCAAGGACTACAATTCGCTGCTCGATGGAAAGATTGGCAAGCCCGTGCGGCTGACCATTTACAACCCGAAAAACGGCAAGCGCAACGATGTGAGCATCAAGGCCATCAGTCTTGGCGACCAGAACGAATTGCTCTATAAGCGTTGGGTCGACCGCAACCGTGAGTTGGTTGACCGTCTTTCGGGCGGCCGGCTGGCTTATGTTCATGTGAAAGCGATGGACAGTCAGAGTTTCCGAACCGTTTATAGTGAGCTGCTGAGCGACAAAAACCGCAACCGTGAGGCTGTGATTGTCGATGAGCGTCACAATGGCGGAGGCTGGCTGCACGACGACCTGTGCACTTTGTTGAGCGGGAAACAGTATCAGAAGTTCATTCCTCATGGCAAGTATGTGGGCCGTGATCCCTACAACAAGTGGGTGAAGCCGTCGTGTGTGCTCATGTGCGAGGACGACTACAGCAACGGACATGGTTTCCCGTGGGTTTACAAAGAACTGAAAATTGGCAAACTCATCGGTACGCCTGTCGCAGGAACCATGACTGCCGTATGGTGGGAGACACTTATCAACGGCATGGTATTCGGCATTCCGCAGGTGGGATGCATGGACAATCGTGGAAACTATGGCGAGAATACGACCCTCTATCCTGACATTGAGGTCTACAACAGTCCGGAGGATGTCATCAACGGTCGTGACCCGCAACTGGAGCGCGCCGTGAAAGAAATGCTGAAATAGTTGTTCCTGTCGTACGGCAGATAAACAGGAGAAACGTGAAGATAACACATTAAACACAACAACGATGACAAATGGAATGAAGATCATACGCGGGTGGCTCGTCGTGGCTGCCGTCTGGCTTAGCTGCCCTGTAGTATGGGCGCAGCAGACCTATCCGAAAGACATTTATTACGACGACCCGCCCATTCCCGTCAAGTTCAAGGGAGGGAGTCCGGGGATCAAGGACTTTGCGACGGCCTACTTCAAGAGCGACATCATGCCTGAGATTTGGGGCTCGGCCTGTGATGCATGGAAGAATTATTTGCGGAAGACGCCACAGGAAAAGGGCTCCAAGATTCTCTTCGATGCGAAGAATGGCTTTATTCGCTATGAGTTTGATGCGAATGAGGCTTATGGTGACGGCGATGAGGAAAAGGATTATATTGAGATGTGCTATTGGAACTGTGCTGACGGCAAGCACAAAATCTTCGCCACAAATTGCAAATGCGAGTTAAATGGCAAACACGTGATGACCGAGTACTGTGGCCCAGATTTCTATCTGTACGATAATGCCCGCCATACCATGTGCCGGATTGCTAGCGAGGGCATCGGCGCGTATGTAAGTGGGGAGAGTGAAGGGAGCAACATACCTGTCGTAGTTTATTCACTACCTCGCAAGGGGAAAAACATCGGAATCATCATCCAATACGACACAAGAAACGAAAAGAAACAACTCGTATGGGATGGGATGCGGTTCAGGTTGAATCAGGAATAGACGAATAGAGTCCACTTTTTTGAGTGGACTCTTTTTCGTAAAATCATCTTATACTAACGCGTCAAGCTGCTTCTTTAGGGCTTTCAGGTCTTCGCGAACACCGATGAGCGAGGTGAGGACCTCGGAACTCTTGTCCGCCCCATGCTTGTTCTGACTGAGCATTTTGCGCGCAGCTGCCAGTTTGAATCCACGTACCTTGACCAGATTGTAGATGACACGAATCTGCTCAATGTCCTTGTCAGTATACTGCCGTACCTTGTTGCTCAAGGTTTTAGGCTTGATTTGCGGAAACTCAGTCTCCCAATAACGCAGCAGACTCTCGCTGACGTCGAACATCTGGGCTACTTCCTTGATGGAATAGTAGAGTTTAAGGTTTTTATTCGTGTTAAGTGCCATATTTTCGGGACTTTTTTTCAAACTAATATTAAATTATTTGCAAAAATAACGAAAACAAAGTATCTTTGCAAAACTTTTTGAAAAAAATTTTTAGAAAAATAAAAAACAATGATGACAGCTAATGAGATTCGCGACTCGTTCAAGAAGTTCTTCGAGTCGAAACAACATGCTATTGTGCCGTCTGCACCGATGGTTATTAAGGATGACCCCACACTGATGTTTACCAATGCTGGTATGAACCAGTGGAAAGATATCATACTCGGCACACGCGAGCCAGAGCCACGCCGTCGCGCCGACACCCAGAAATGCCTGCGCGTATCAGGCAAACACAACGACCTGGAGGAGGTCGGACACGACACTTACCACCACACCATGTTCGAGATGCTGGGCAACTGGTCGTTTGGTGATTACTTCAAAGAGGGCGCTATCGATATGGCATGGGAGTATCTCGTTGACGTTTTGCACCTGAATCCGAATGATTTATATGTCACCGTATTCGAGGGTTCTCCCGAGGAGAATATTCCCCGCGACGATGAGGCAGCACAGTATTGGGCTAAGCACGTACCCGCCGACCATATCATCAATGGTAACAAGCACGATAATTTCTGGGAGATGGGCGACACAGGCCCTTGTGGTCCGTGCTCTGAAATCCATATCGACTCGCGTACTCCCGAGCAGAAAGCTGACGGCGTTCCCGGCCGTGAGCTGGTCAACAAGGATGATCCTCAGGTGATTGAGATTTGGAACCTCGTGTTCATGCAGTTCAATCGCAAGGCCGACGGCTCATTAGAGAAGCTGGGCATGAATGTGATAGATACAGGTATGGGCTTCGAGCGTCTTGTCCGTATGCTGCAGGGCAAGCATTCCAACTACGATACCGATATTTTCCAGCCTATCATCAAGGCTGAGCAAGAGATTACCGGACTGAAGTATATGACGTTCGAGGAATCAGAGAATGCAGAGGTCACCGACGGGCAGGAGAAAATCAATGTGGCCATGCGTGTATGCGCCGACCACTTGCGTGCTGTATCCTTCTCGATTGCTGACGGACAACTGCCTGGCAATGCCAAGGCCGGTTACGTCATCCGCCGCATCCTGCGCCGTGCCGTACGTTATGCCTACACCTTCCTGGGGCAGAAAGAACCGTTCCTCTTCAAACTCGTTCCGACGTTGGTTGAGGAGATGGGCAACGCCTTCCCCGAACTGAAGGCACAACAGCAGCTGGTCAGCCGTGTGATCAAGGAGGAGGAAGACTCCTTCCTGCGCACTCTCGACAAGGGCATCCAACTGCTGAATGGAGCCATGGACGAGTTGATGGCGCACAAGCAGACTGAACTGGACGGTAAGGCAGCCTTCCGTTTGTTTGACACTTACGGCTTCCCGCTCGACCTTACTGAGCTGATCTGCCGTGAGCACGGATATACTGTCGACGAGGAGCAGTTCAATGTGGAGATGCAGAAGCAGAAAGAGCGCGCCCGTAATGCCGCCGTTGTTGAGAATGGCGACTGGGTTGAGCTGCGTCAGGGTGAGCAGCAGTTTGTGGGCTACGACTATTCGGAGCACGAGTGCCGCATCCTGCGCTACCGTCAGGTCACCCAGAAGAAAAATACCTACTATGAATTGGTGCTCGACGCCACTCCTTTCTACGGTGAGATGGGCGGACAGGTTGGCGACCAGGGCGTACTCGTAAGCGAGTTCGAGACCGTCAATGTCATCGACACCAAGCGCGAGAACAACCAAAGCGTACACATTGTGAAGCAGTTGCCGAAACATCCTGAGGCCGACTTCATGGCTTGCGTGGATACCGACAAACGTGCCGCCAGTGCTGCCAACCACACCGCTACCCACTTGCTCGACTATGCGCTGAAGCAGGTGCTGGGTGACCATGTGGAGCAGAAAGGCTCGTATGTAAGCCCCGACACGCTGCGCTTCGACTTCTCTCATTTCCAGAAAGTAACCGATGAGGAGTTGCGTGAGGCTGAGCGTATCGTCAACGGCATGATCCGTCAGGACATCGCCCTCGACGAGCATCGTGACGTTCCGTTCGATGAGGCAAAGAAACTTGGTGCCATCGCCCTTTTCGGCGAGAAATATGGCGACAAGGTGCGTGTGGTACGATTCGGTCCGTCTTGTGAGTTCTGTGGTGGTATTCATGCCCAGTCCACAGGTCGTATCGGTTTCTTCAAGATTATCTCTGAGAGCAGTGTGGCTGCCGGCATCCGCCGTGTTGAGGCCATCACCGGTAAGAACTGCGAGGAAGCTATCTACGCTTTGGAAGATACGATGCGGGCTCTGAAAGGATTGTTCAACAATGCAAAGGATTTGCGTGGCGTCATCGTGAAGTACATGGAGGAGCACGACTCGATGAAGAAAGAAATAGAGCAGTTCCAGGCACAGGCCATCGAGCGTACAAAGAGTATGCTCATCGAGCGCGCCGAGTTCCGCAATGGTGTGAAGATTGTGAAGGCCGTGATGCCATTAGAGCCCGGTGCAGCCAAGGACCTTGTGTTTAAGATTCGTCAGGCCGTGCCCGAGAACCTCCTGTGCGTCATCGGAACCGTCTATCAGGACAAGCCGATGCTGAGTGTGATGCTCAGCGACGATATGGTGAGCGACCACAACCTGAATGCCGGACAGATGGTCCGCGAGGCTGCCAAACTGATGCAGGGAGGTGGTGGTGGTCAGCCCCATTTTGCCACTGCAGGTGGAAAGAATAAGGAAGGACTGACTGCGGCAGTAGAGAAAGTCATAGAGTTGGCTGGTCTCTGATTCATGTCAGAAAATAGAAACGGTTCATGGGAGCAGGATTCTGTTCCCATGAATTGTTTTTAGTTAGTAGTGGATGCATTATCATTGCCCGTTTCGTGATGCACGTAGTGTCTTTCTCATGCCCGCCTCACACAGCAATCCGCTACCTGACAGAAGTTTATTCATTGCGAGGAAAAGAATTCTTACCGTCACTTGCGACGATTGTTCTCCGATAAAAGTATATTGCAAAAAAATGTCACATCTTTTTTGTGCTTTCAAGAAAAAATGCTATATTTGTGGCCACAATCTATGAACGTTTAACCAAACAACAACTATTATGGCATACAAAATTATTGACATTGAAGGCGTAGGCGATGTTTACGCTGAGAAATTGCACGCAGCTGGTATCATTACCGTTGACGATCTTCTCGATCGTTGCGCAGCACCGAAGGGACGTAAGGAATTGGAAGAGCAGACAGAGATCAGTGGCAAACTGATTCTGAAGTGGACCAACCATGCTGACCTATTCCGCATCAAAGGCGTTGGACCTCAGTTCTCAGAGTTGCTCGAGGCTGCTGGTGTTGACACCGTGAAGGAGTTGAAGCATCGCGTAGCTGCTAATCTTGCTGCAAAGCTCATCGAGGTGAATGAGGAGAAGAACCTCTGCAACCGTGTTCCTTCTGAAAAGGAAGTGCAGAAGATGATTGACCAAGCCAAAGAGCTTGAGCCACGTGTGACATACTAAAGAAACATTTCCCCCTTAATAAAAGGCGCTTTCATTGTAGAAGGCGCTTTTTTTATTCGTTATGTTGACCGCTTGGGGCAGATAGGTGTTGAAATAGTGGAATTCTGGCTTTTAAGCTGTCAAATGACGAAGTTTTTAGGCTTTCCTTTTTCATCATTCCCATAAGGGGTCGAATGACACATTGTTCCTTTTCGTGTACAGAATGTAATAGTTGGCTCACCATTCAGAAAAAAACTATGCGGTGGGGGTTAAGTCGAAAAAAATAACTACCTTTGCATTTGAATCTGATAAGAAACACAGAAAGATGACCCGCAAGAAGAAAAACTTCTGTATAATAATCTCGATAGTACTAGTCCTGGTGTTACTCTTCACACTTTGGCGCACATTTCAAACATTCTTTTCTGGATTTCCAACGGATTGTTGGTGCCTGTGGTCATTCTGCTTCTGTTGTTTTTTGTGCGTGCCATTGTGCTGGCCGCTGGTTTCTTCGGCGAGTATTACCGTCGCAAGACCATTCTACAGAGCACACAGTTTATTAATTCCGCCCTTCGTGACGACATCGTCAGTGGAATCGGCTCGCTGGCTGAGATGCCAAGCAGCCTCTATGTGGAACGGCTGAAAGACATGTTGGCCCATTATGACAATACGGCTTATTGCGAGCGGTTAGTCAGCAACTTTGAGGTGGACGCTGCCAAGGAACTTTCCGGTTCGCGCATTCTGATGAAGCTGGGACCGATGCTCGGACTAATGGGAACGCTCATCCCTATGGGACCGGCACTCGTTGGACTGGCTGCAGGCGACATCTCGTCGATGGCATACAATTTGCAGGTTGCCTTTGCCACTACCGTGGTTGGAATGCTCATAGCCGCTGTTGGTGTAGCTACCTTGCAGGTGCGTCAGCGCTGGTATGCCCGCGAGTTGAACAATTTGGAATACGTCAAAACAATGCTCTGCCATGAGAAGGAATAGACTGCTCAACAGTGGCGACGACGACCCCATGCAGACCGTTGCCAACCTGTTCGATGTGGCCATGGTGTTTGCTGTGGCGCTGATGGTGGCTCTTGTCACCCGGTTCAACATGCAGGAAATCTTCAGAAAGGAAGATTTCACTATGATAAAGAACCCTGGCAAGGATAACATGGAGATTATCACTCGTCAGGGTAAGGAAATCAAACGCTACAAAGCCAGTGACGAACAGAAGGCCACGGGCAAGCGCGGACGTAAGGTGGGCATCGCCTACGAACTGGAGAACGGAGAGATTATCTACGTTCCCGAGTGAGGGCTTCAATAGTTAAGAGTTAGAAGTTCTGAATTAGTCATTTGCAATAACGCCCCTTCTTTTATACAATGTTCCTCGAGCATCCTCTCTCCCTTGGGGGAGTTGGAGGGGATTTTAACTCCTAACTTAAAAAGCTCCTAACTTTTCCTATTTCAATGTCTTAATCAGGTAGTCGGAGACCATCTCCATGGTATGGTAAAGGTTTTGTGAAAAACCATGGTCGAAGCGGTCGAGAATCACCAGTTCGCTCTTCGGCCAGATGTGGTGGTAGCGCTCTCCGTAAGTATAGGGAACTACGCGGTCTCCCGTGCCATGGATGATGAGGGCGGGTCCTTGGTATTTGATGGCGGTCTCGTAGATGGGCAGTGAGAAAGCCGAAAGGATGTACTGACGGCCGAGTTTCTTTCCTCCCCACAGTTCCACATACTCAGGCGGGTCGAGCGGACTGAGCGCGTCGAAGCTGGCTCCGAACGTGCTGCCGCGGATGGCGTCGTCGCGCAATACGGCTGCCGGTGCTAGCAGTACGACCGCCTTAAAGGCTTCTGTGCCTAGTTCTCCTGCCGTCATACTCGCCACCACGCCGCCTTGCGAATGGCCTACGATAGCCACGTCGCTCACGTAGCGTAGGTCGCTCACGTAGCTGTACACCTGCTTGGCATCCTCAATCTCGTTGGGAACAGTCATGTCGACAAACTCGCCCTCACTCTGTCCGTGACCGTTGAAGTCGAAACGAATGCTGGCAATGCCGTGGGCTTGTAGCGAGTCTGCCAGCATCTCATACATCGGACCGTCTTTGCTTCCACCAAATCCGTGGCAGAGAATGGCCATCGGGCATTTCTCACCAGCAGAGAGCTGCGGTTTTTGGATGATGGCAGCCAGTTGGCCTTTGCTGCCGTCGATGGTCAACCGTTCAGTGCTTCCGGCTATCTCCTTCTTCACGTTGAACCGCTCGGTCAGTGTCTTCTCCATCTTGTCGGAGAGCACCGTGCTCAGCACAACCTTTCCCTCTGGGTCGACGAGAACCATCGAGGGTATCCACTTGACGCCATACTGCCG
Organism: Prevotella sp.; assembly: GCA_016291595.1. Taxonomy (GTDB): domain Bacteria; phylum Bacteroidota; class Bacteroidia; order Bacteroidales; family Bacteroidaceae; genus Prevotella. Next base: position 7,397 of record JAEEXN010000019.1, on the reverse strand, counting down.
GGCAACATCCGATTCCGACATCTTCTTCAGCTCGCTCAGTTGTGTGTAGGCTATGCCATATTTCTCAATGGCTGCCTGCCAGTTTGCAGCCTCGGTATCGAAAGAAATGCCTACGAACTGCACGCCTAAAGGCGCAAACTTACGATAGAGCCGATGAATATTCGGCATGTCCTTCCGGCAATCGCCACACCATGACGCCCAGAAGTCTATCAGGGTGTACTTTCCCTTCATTATCTTACTCAACTTCAAGGTCTTGCCTTGTGGGGTCTTCAACTTGAAATCGGGAGCCATCGTGCCCGGCTTCACTAACTCGGTGGCATATTTCGCATCCAAATCCAGTTGTGCGAGCTGTGCCTTTGTCGTGCCCGTTGCCATCAGCAACAGAAAAGCGAAAAACAATCGTACCATCATTCTTTTTATTCTGTTTTATTTTGCAAAGATAATATTTTTTTCGTACTTTCGCAAAATGGAACTGCGGAAAATCATACATATTGACATGGATGCTTTCTTTGCCAGTGTGGAGCAACGAGACAATCCCGAACTGCGAGGCAAGGCGATAGCTGTCGGCTACGACGGACCGCGCGGCGTTGTGTCGACAGCCAGCTACGAGGCTCGCAAATATGGGGTTCATTCCGCTATGCCCATGATCACCGCCAAGCACAAATGCCCGCATCTCATTGTTGTCCCAGGCCATTTTCATATATATAAAGAGGTGTCAATGCAGGTGCATGATATTTTCCATGAATACACAGATATGATTGAGCCGCTATCGCTCGATGAGGCATTTCTCGATGTGACGGAGAACAAAAAAGGCATTCCACTTGCCGTCGATATTGCACGTGAAATCAAGCAGCGCATACGGGAGAAAGTTCACCTGACTGCCTCGGCTGGCATATCCTACAACAAATTCCTGGCCAAGATAGCCTCTGATTACCGGAAGCCCGATGGTATCTGCACCATTCATCCGGATGTAGCACAACAGTTTATAGACAAACTCAAGATTGAGAATTTCTGGGGAGTAGGTCCGAAGACAGCCCAGACGATGCACTACATGGGCGTGTTCAACGGTGCCGACCTGCGCCACGTGTCGCTGAAGCACCTGCAGGAAGTATTCGGAAAGATGGGGCCGGTGCTGTACAATTTTGCCCGAGGTATAGACCACAGACCTGTAGAGCCCTTTCACGAGCGGAAGTCGGTGGGCTGTGAGCAGACGTTTCTGACTGATATCTATGAGCCTTCGGCAGTACTGATAGAGCTCTATCATACCGTAATAGAATTGGTCAGGCGGCTTGAGAAAGACGGTTTTGAGGGGAAGACGCTGACGTTGAAAGTCAAGTTCTCCGATTTTCAGCAAGTTACCCGCAGTCTTACCCACAATCATTCCCTCACGACCAAAGATGATATCCTGCCCATAGCAAAACTATTGCTCAAAGAGGTGGACATCAACGCCTCACATCCCGTTCGCCTGCTGGGGTTGTCGGTGTCGAATCCTGCCAGTGGCGGACAGTCGGTACAGCCTTTGTGGCGGCAGTTAGAAATTGAGTTTAAGCCCTGGTAGTACGAAGCCCCATCTCTCGGAGAAGAGGAATCCATCGTTGAAAAACGCAGACGGGCGTTCAAGGTTATAGGAGTTGTGGAATAAATGGGACTGATGGGTTTAATGCGAGTTCTGGTAATTCAAACTTCACAAACTATCGTCCTGTAACTCCTTGAACTCCTGAATATACAAATAACCCTGATGGAGCAAAAAAAACAGAAAAAACTTTGTCCTGCCCTTTTCTTTTCGTATCTTTGCAAAGGAAAAACAAAACACAAATTTTCAGAGGAATAAATAAACGAATAAGATGATAAGGAAAATCTGTTTAGTTCTGCTGTTTGTCTGTATGATGCCTTTGACGGGAATGGCCCAGAACAAGGTGGAGGCAAATTTCGAGGTTACCATGTTGAGTAAGTATATTTGGCGTGGACTGCCTGTGGGAGGTGTCAGCCTGCAACCCAGTGCTACATTATCGTGGAAAGGCGCATATGTCAACCTGGAGGGAAACAAGGGATTCAACAAGGAAGACATTGAGGAACTGGATGTGAATATCGGATATAAATTCCCGTTCGGTCTTAATATTGGCGTCTCTGACCTTTGGCAAAGTGACAGTAAAAATCTTGGGCAGTACTTCCTTTATAAAGAAGGAGATACGTCCCACACGTTTGAGGGCAACATTGGTTTCTCGTGCCGTTACTTCGACCTGCAGGCATATTGTATGTTTTGGGGCGATGACTATAAGACAGACGGAACGCGTGCTTATTCCACCTACATCGAGCTTGCCGTTCCCTTCAAGTTGGGAGGACTGGAGTGGACAGCTACGGCAGCCATGACGCCCATGGAGAGTGCGGGAGGCTACTCTACGCTCTACGACGAGGATGGTAAGGATATAGGCTGGGAGCGAAACTTTATCTATGCCGACGGGCCAGCATGCGTGTTGGCCTCATTGCGTGCAGAGAAAAACTTGCATTGTAAGAAGTTTGACCTTCCGGTCTTTGTGGAGCTGAATGCCAACCCATACCTAAAGAAGGCAGCCTTCTTGGCAGGCGTCACCATTAAGGCTTTCTAAGTTCCTGGCAGACTCAGCATCATTTCTTTCAAAGGAATTAGATTTATAAAACAACGAACGGAGGACTATGCTCAGTCTTCCGTTCGCTTATCCGGGATAGGGCGCATGGGATTCTCCTTTGCGCCCAGTTTTTTCAGTTCGCGTGCAGGTACCAGCAGGCTCTGATGACCGTCCAGTTTCTTTCTGGCGTTATCGTATGTCTGTTGCACTTTCTGAATCTTGTCGCCAATCTCGTCGAAGCGCTGCACGAAGTCTCCCACGCGGTTTAATAGCTCGTTGGCATAGCCATACACCTTCTCCTGGTTTTCAGCCTGACGCTGATGTGTCCACGCTATCTGCAGCATGCGGAGCACGGCAAACAAGTTCTGCTCGCCCGTAATAAACACTCGTTTATCGAATGCTTGCGACCACAGTTCGGTGTCGTTGGTGAGCGCCAGCAGAAGTGCTGCCTCGTGGGGTACAAACATAATGACATAATCGAGCGTAACACGCGATTTGTTGATGTACTTGCTGTAGTCTTTCCTTGACAACTCCTCGACATGCTTCCGGATGCTCCCGATATGCTCAGCCAGATAGCGCTTGCGCTGATCGTCGTTCCCTGCATTGATATAATTGATAAATGCCGTCAGCGACACTTTCGAGTCCAAAATAACATCCTTATGGTCAGGGTAGTGAAGTATCACATCGGGAATCATCTTCTCGTTGGTGTCCTCATTGCGGATGGCATTGCCATACTCATCACGGATCATCTGCTGCAAGTCGTATTCCTCGCCACGCGTAAAGCCGAAGCGCTCGAGTAGCAAGTCGAGTTTCATCTCACCAAAATTACCTTGTACCTTCGGACCGCTCTGTAGGGCTCTCGACAGTTTGTCGGCCTCCACGCCGATATTCTGCGTAGCCTCATGCATTTGTCTGAGTTGCTCGCTCAGTGAGGCAGTATTCTTGTTGTAGGCATCGCGGTTGTCGTCCATGGCACGTTTCATCTCGCTGATGGTTTCCTTCAGGGGGTTGATGATGGCACCCATCTGCGTCTGGTTGCTCTCGTTCAGTTCCTGAGAGCGTTGACGCAACAGTTGCTCCGTAGCCGTTTTCAGTTGTTCCTGCACCAGGTTCAGACGCTCGCCCAGCTGGCGGTCCATTTGTTCTTTCATCTCCTTTTTCTCACGCTCAAACCGTCCGTTCATCTCATCTACCTGGCGCTGGTGCCGTGCGTTCATCTCGTCCACCAGCTTTTGGGTGCGTTCGTTTTCCTCCTCTATCTGCTTGTCATGACGACTGTTGATGCCCTCTATCTGTTGCTCATAGCGTGTGTTCACCTCTGCCACATGCCGGTTGTGCTCGTCGCGCTCCTCGGTCAGACGGGTTGTCATTTGTTGCAACTCGCTCAGTTTGACGGCCAGGTCGCTCGCCAATTGTGATTTCTCTGCTGTCAACGTGTTGGCTTTGCGCTGACAGATGAAATATACGATGACTGCTCCAATCAGCAGTCCGGTGATTGCTATAAGTGTCTCTATCATGTTACAAAGATAATCATTCTGTTTGAGTTTTAGGCCAATTCACAAGGAAAAGTTTTTCGGAGGCGCGTGTGAATGCCGTGTACAGCCAGTGGATGTAGTCGGGCGTGAGCATATCGTCGGTCATATAGCCCTGATCCACGTACACATGTGCCCACTGTCCGCCCTGTGCTTTATGGCACGTCACGGCATAGGCGTATTTGATTTGCAGGGCATTATAGTAAGGGTCTTCTTTGATGCGTTTCAGTCGTTCCTGTTTCTGGCGTATGTCGGCATAGTCCTCCATCACGGCATTGAACAGCTGCTCGTTCTGCTCGTGCGTCAGCGACGGTGCCTCCGACGTCAGCGAGTCGCGAATCACCGTTGCCTGCAGCTCGTAGTTTTCGTAGTCGGGGAACTGTAGCCACACGTCGGCAAACGTGAACCCATACAGCTCCCTGTTGTTACGCACCCGGATCACCTTAGCCCGGTCGCCATTGGCAATGAAGGTCAGTCCTACGTTCGCCTCTTCCTTACCCACCCAGTGGTAGTTGTTTTTCACGATCATCAGCATGTCGCCCGTGGTCAGTTCCTCCTCGCGTCCGAGGATTGTGTTTCTGATGCCTTGGTTGTATATGTTCGCCCGTTTGTTGCTGCGTGTGACGACCATCGTCTCGTCCACGCCCACCTCACTATAACTGCTGTTCATCTGCTCAATCAGTTCGTCGCCAGGAACCATCTGAATATCCGCAAAGCCGTGGAACCGGATTCGAGGTAGCTGTGTCATCTCCTCGTGGGTAATCATCTGGCGAATGGTGGTGGCGTTGTAGAGAATTCCTGAGCTCTGACTCTGTCGGAGTACCTCATTTAAGTCGCACTCATGCACCCGCAAACCGTACTGCTGCAGCACCGGAGCCATAAGCGCGGGCGACTCCTCTGCACCCACGGGTGGTAGCTGTGCCTTGTCGCCAATGAGTATCATACGGCAGTTGTTCCCGCTATACACAAACTGTATCAGGTCGTCCAACAACTGTCCGCTGGCAAAGATGCTCTCGCCGAAGTTGGCAGTATTGGTGATCATCGACGCTTCGTCGACGATGAACAGTGTGTTCTGCATCGTGTTGAAATTCAGCCCGAAACCGCTGTCGATAGATTTTTGCCGGTAGATGCGACGGTGGATGGTATATGCCGGGTTGCTGGCATGAAGTGAGAAAACCTTTGCAGCCCGTCCTGTCGGCGCAAGCAGCACTACACTCTGCTCTAGCCGTACCATTGTTTTCACCACGGCAGCCGCCAGCGAGGTCTTTCCTGTGCCAGCCGAGCCTCGCATGATCATCACCGCCATAGCGTCACGGTCCGTCATAAAATCTGCAAATACCCGTATGGCATTTTCCTGTTCCGCAGTAGGCTGCATGCCAAACGACTGGTGTATTTGGAAGATAAGTTCGTCAGTAATCATACGATTCTCATTTTATAATTTGGCAGATTATTCAGATTTTTGTATTTTTGCAAAGACAAAAGTAATAAAAAAGAATGAAATACAAATCGAATTACAAAATAAATCTTCTGCTTACGGCCATTGTGCTTTTCCTCCTGCTCATCTGCTATTTGAGCGTCAGCCGTCAGATGAAGGCCGATGAGACCCAGAAACAGGAGCAGGCTGCCGGACAGCAAATGGAGGAGCAGTTTATCAATATGTCTGAAGACCATGCAGCAGATAGCCTCCCATAGATCCATCGCGCGTCGTCCGCGCCTCACCATCCGTGTCGGGCGTAAGTCATTGTCGTTTGCCGTTGCCGACGCAGCAGCAGAGAATCAGATACTCTTCGAGCCTTACACTGTGAAGAGCGGAATCTCCATGGCAGCCAATCTCCGCGAGGCATTTCGAAGTGCCGATTTGCTGTCCGAGGGCTACGACCGTGTCATGGTGATGGTCGACACTCCTGCGTTGCTCATCCCTGTCGAGGAGTTCGACGAGACCACCCGTGAGGATCTCTTCCACCATGCTTTCAGCGGCCATGCCAACGATGTCGTGATGCACAATATCTTGCCAGGACTGAATGCTGTGGCGGTATTTGGTGTCAACAAGGATCTGAAGTTGGTAGTCGACGACCACTTCAGTGATGTGAAGATGATGGTGGCGAGTTCGCCTGTCTGGAATCATCTCCACCAACGCAGTTTCACAGGCAACCGTCGCAAACTCTATGGCTATTTTCACGACAAGCGCCTCGACATTGTCTGCTTCGACAAAAACCGTTTCAAGTTCTGCAACACCTTCGACGCAGACCGTTACATGGATGCCGTCTATTTCCTTCTCTACGTGTGGAAACATCTGGTTTTCGACGCCCATAAGGACGAGATGCATCTCTGCGGATCAATCCTCGATAAGGAACAGCTGCTGGGCGAGTTGCGGAAATACGTGCAGAACGTCTATGTCATCAATCCCTCGGCCGACTTCAACCGCGCACCCATCACCCAGATTAAGGGTCTTCCTTACGACATCACCACCTACTACGTGAAAGGACGCTAAGCCTGCCCCGACAGTGTTTCAAAATAGACTGACAATATGAGAATCATAACAGGTAAATTCAAGGGACGTCATTTCGAGATTCCGCGTACGTTCAAGGCGCGGCCAACCACCGACTTTGCCAAAGAGAATATTTTCAATGTCCTGAATGGTTATTTGGATTTCGACGGAGCCACCGCCCTCGATCTCTTTGCCGGTACGGGTAGCATCTCTCTCGAGTTGCTCTCACGGGGTTGCCGGCAGGTGGTGTGTATCGAGTCCGACCGCGACCATCACCGTTTCATCCAGCAGTGCATCGCCAAGCTGATGCCCCGTCAGTCGCATACCGGCTCTCCAGCGATGGATGTGGGGAGCAGAACTGATAGTGGCTCTGCGGATGCTTCGGACTGTGCCTCTACCATCCTTCCCATCCGTGGCGATGTGTTCCGTTTCGTGAAGGGCTGCCGTCAGCAGTTCGACCTCATCTTCGCCGACCCACCCTATGCTTTGAAAGAGTTGCCCACCATTCCCGACCTCATCTTCGCCAACAACCTGCTGAAGCCCGACGGCGTCTTCGTCTTCGAGCATGGCAAGACCAACGACTTCTCCAGCCATCCACATTTTGTCGAGCATCGCAGCTATGGCAGTGTCAACTTCTCCATATTTAAATAATGTGAGTTCGACGAATTCACGTTAACTTGAAACCGGCAGCGCTGCTGTTCTCATTCGTCACTAAACCTTGCTGTCGCCTGACGGATAATGGCTTATGCTTGGTGACTCTTGTCTTTCTGC